>NZ_JBMDXT010000374.1:0-11000 GCF_048594475.1 Nakamurella sp.
GCCGGCGGCGGGTTCCAGCGTGCCCAAGCCGGACGAGAAGGCCAGCGCGCTGATCGGCACCACGGTCAAGCTGCCGCGGATCCGCCAGTCCATCGCCAAGAACATGAAGCACGGCCTGGACACCGCGGCCCAGCTGACGACCGTCTTCGAGGTCGACTGCACCCGCATCGCCGCGCTCCGGGCCAAGGCCAAGGGCTCGTTCGCCGCCCGTGAGGGCGTCAACCTGTCCTTCCTGCCGTTCTTCGTCAAGGCGGCGCTGGAGGCCCTCAAGGCCTACCCGGTGATCAACTCCACGCTGTCGGACGACCTCAAGGAGATCACCTACCACGGGTCGGTCAACCTGGGCATCGCGGTGGACACCCCGCGCGGCCTGATCGTGCCGGTGATCAAGGGCGCCGACGACCTGAACATCGCCGGGCTGGCCCGCAAGATCGGCGAGCTGGCGGCCAAGACCCGGGACAACAAGGTCGGACCGGACGAGCTGTCCGGCGGTACCTTCACCATCACCAACACCGGGTCGGTGGGGGCGCTGTTCGACACCCCGATCTTCGTCCCGCCGCAGTCGGCGATCCTGGGCACCGGCGCCATCGTCAAGCGTCCGGTCGTGGCCAAGGACGCCGACGGCAACGAGGTCATCGCCATCCGTTCGATGTGCTACCTGGCGCTGTCCTACGACCACCGCAACATCGACGGCGCGGATGCCTCCCGGTTCCTGGCCGCGGTGAAGAAGCGGATCGAGGCCGGGGAGTTCGAGGGCGACCTCGGTCTGTAACGTCCTTTCCGGCACGTGCACACGCGGGCGGCCTGCCTCCAGCGGGCCGCCCGCGGCCGTATTCCCACGGTTGCCGCACATCGAGGCGTGGAGGTTCGCACAGCGTGAAGGTCGTCGCCGCCGGAGTCAGCGGGTTCCTGGGCACCCGGTTGACCCGGGCGCTCACCGCCGCCGGTCACCAGGTCGTCCGTCTCGTCCGGTCGGATCCGACCGGGCCGGACGAGAGCCTGTGGAATCCCCACTCGGGCGATCTGGACAGCTCGGTCTTCGACGGCGCCGATGCCGTGGTCAACCTCTGCGGTGTGCCGACCGCGTTCCACCGGTGGACCCAGGAGTACAAGCACCTGCTGCTGACCTCGCGGGTCAACCCGACCCGGGTCCTGGCCGCCGAATGCGCGCGGCTGGGCGTCCCGGTCCTGCTCAACGCCTCGGCGGTCGGCTACTACGGGTCCACCGGGTCCGAGATCGTCACCGAGAGCGCCCCGGCGGGCGATTCCTTCCTGGCCGACCTGTGCGTCCAATGGGAGGACGCCACCGCCGTCGCCCGGGCGGCCGACGTGCGGGTGGTCCTGCTGCGGACCGGCCTGGTCCTGGGCATGGACGGCGATCTGCTCAAGCTGACCTCGCTGATCACCCGGCTCTGGGCGGGCGGCCGGCTGGGCTCCGGCGAGCAGTACTACCCCTGGATCTCGGCCACCGACCACCTCGCCGCGATGCTGTTCCTGCTGACCCATCCGGTGCACGGGCCGGCCAACCTGACCGCGCCGTACCCGGTCACCAACGCCGAGTACACCAAGGAGCTGGGCCGGCAACTGCACCGGCCGACCCCCTGGGTCGTGCCCGAGTTCGCCCTGCGCATCGCCCTGGGCGAGTTCGCGGACGAACTGGTCGAGGGGCGCCGGGCGGTGCCGGCGGTCCTGCACGAGGCCGGCTTCGAGTTCGCCCACCGGACGCTGCCCGAGGCACTGGCCGCCGAGCTGCGATAACTCCATCGATGCGGTGGTATCACGTTGATACCATCGAGGCATGGCAATGACACTTCGGCTCGATGAGGCGACCGCGGACGCCCTCCGCGACCAGGCGCAGTCCGACGGTCGGTCGGTGCACCAGACCGTGCTGATTGCGATCGACGAGTACTTGGCGCGGCACCGGCGCGGCCAGCGGATCGATGCACTGGCGCGGGCGGCGGCGTCGGACTACCCCGAGGTCCTCCGGCGCCTGGGCGAGTGACCCGCTTCCTGTCCGCCGAGGATGTCCTGGCGATCGCGCGCGTGGCGGTCGGGGGCGACCCCGGCGTCCGCGACCTCGGCCTGCTCGATTCGGCCTGCCATCGGCCGTCCAGCACCGTCTTCGGTGAGGACGCCTACCCCTCACTCACGCTCAAGGCAGCCGCGCTGCTGCATTCGTTGACGGCCAACCATCCATTTGTGGACGGCAACAAGCGCACGGCGTGGCTGGCGACGGTGGTCTTCCTTCGTGACAACGGTGCGGTCGTCACCGCGCCCGATGCGTACGACGGAGACGTCACCGGTCTTGTTCTGGCCATCGCCGCAGGCGAGTTGCGCGACGTCAACGACATTGCGCGGCGGCTGGCCGACATGGTGTGCGAGCCCGGGGACTGACCCTGCCGGTCAGTGCTCGTAGGGGTCGTCGGGCTGGTCGATCGTCTGCATCGACTGCACGGTCACGGTCGGCACGTAGTCGTTGTCCAGGGTGCCGGTGTTGGGCACGTTCACCACGACGGCCTGCACCCAGGTGTTGCTCGGGTACGGCATCTCGCCGTCGACGTGCAGCTGCAGCGGGTTGGCGTCGGCCGCGCAGCAGCTGATGGACATCCGGGCGATGGTGAAGCCGGAGTCGAAGCCGTCCCCGGCCGGGGCGAGGAATCCGGTCACGGTGACCGGGGTCCCGTTGTCCAGCGACCGGTCCGCGTCGTAGAGCGAGCGCAGCACGAAGTCCTTCATGGTCAGCTGCGGGTCGGTGCCCTGGAGCGGGTCGAAGTGCATCGTGCGCCGGCCGCCGCTGGAGTCGTACACCGAGCCGCTGCCGTCGTTGAACGCGTACCCGCCGCTGACCCCCGTGGTGCCGTCCTTGCCGCCCACGTCCGTCTTGGCCGCCGTACCCGTCCCACCGGCCCCGGCGGCGTCGTACCCGGCCAGTCCCTGGGACCCGGCGTTCCGGGCGACCGCGTCGGCCCCCAGCGCCGGCGGCGCGACCAGCAGCAGCACCAGCACGGGCACCAGGATCAGCCAGGGCGCCTTGGACGATGCGTGGTCGTGGCCGTGCGCGTCGGCGCCGTCCGGCTCGTCCGCGCCGTCGGACCCGCCCGCATCATCGCACCCGCCCGCGTCGTCGGGCTCGTGGGCCGGTTCGTGCTTCTTCATGTCCGCCCGGACGGCCAACACGAGCGAGACGATGCCGACCACCACCAGGATCGCCCCGGAGATCAGCAGCAGCCACTTGAAGCCCGGCCGCACGTACGAGGTGAACCGGCCGGAGACGGTGATCGAGATCAGCAGGCCGCCGAGCAGCGTGACGATGATCGACTGCGTCTCGACGTTCATCCCGCCCAGGCGCAGCCGCCGGCGCGATCGGGGGGCGGGCGTCTCGGTCCCGGTCGAGGTGGCCATCACTGCCATCCCCAGAAGATCAGTCCGACGGTCGTGCCGACCAGGACCGCCACCCCGAACGTCAGCGGGGCGAACCGGACGGCGAACTTGCGACCGAAGATGCCCGCCTGCATGGCGAAGAGCTTGACGTCGACCGCCGGCCCGACGGTCAGGAACACCAGCTTGCCGACCATCGGGATGGTCGAGAACGAGGCGGCGACAAAGGCGTCGGCCTCCGAGCAGAGCGCCAGGATGAACGCCAGGCCGGCCATCAGCAGCACCGACCACAGCAGGGAGGAGCCGATGCCCTCCATGACGTGCGCCGGGACGATCGTCTTGATGGTCGCGGCGGCCGCCGCGCCGATGACCAGGAACCCGGCGGCCTGGGTGAAGTCGCCGAGGATGGTGGACAGGAACACCCGCCACCCGGACTGGCCGGGCTCGGTGCGGGCCGGGTTCTTCGGCCGCATCCACTCCGGCCGGCCGATCCGCTCCCACAGCCAGCCGACGATCAGCGCGGTGAGCAGACCGGCGATCAGGCGAGCCCAGACCATCGACGGGTAGCCGGTGAAGGCCACGGCCGTGGCGACCAGGACGATCGGGTTGATCGCCGGCGCCGACAGCATGAACGCCAACGACGCCGACGGCCGCACACCGCGGTCGATGAGCCGGTTGGAGATGGGCACCGAGCCGCACTCGCAGCCCGGCAGGGCGGCGCCGCAGGCGGTGGCCACCGGAACGGCCAGCATCGGCTTGTCCGGCAGGACCTTGCTGAACCAGGCGGCCGGCACGAAGGCGGCGATCGCCCCGGACACGACGACGCCCAGCACCAGGAACGGGGTCGCCTGCACGCAGATGGCGATGAACACCGTCGCCCAGCTCTGCAGGGCCGGCTGGCCCAGCAGGGACTCCAGCGGGCCCCGGAACAGGATGGCGACCAGCAGGACGAGGCCGAAGATCTCCAGCGAGCCGGGGCGATAGCGCTTGCGGGTGGCCGCGACGTCCGGATCGGGCGCCGCATTCGGCCGGGTGGTGCTCGCGGTCATCCGGTGCCCCCCGTCGGGTTCGTCCCTGTCGGATTCGTCCCTGTCGGATTCGTCACGGTCGTCCCGCCGTCCGGGCGGTCGACCACACCGCCGAAGCGGCGCTGGCGCGAGGCGTACTCCTGGCACGCCCGCCACAGGTCCCGGCGGTCGAAGTCGGGGAACAGGGTGTCCTGGAACACCAGCTCCGCGTAGGCGGACTGCCAGATCAGGAAGTTGCTGGTGCGCAGCTCCCCCGACGGCCGCAGGAACATGTCCACGTCGGGCATGTCCGGCTCGTCCAGGTAGCGGGCCAGCATCCGTTCGTCCACCTTCGCCGGGTCCAGCCGGCCGGCCGCCACCTGCTCGGCGATGGCGCGGGCGGCATCCGCGATCTCGGCGCGGCCGCCGTAGTTCACACACATGGTCAGGGTCAGGACGTCGTTGTCCGCGGTCAGTTGCTCCGCGATCTCCAGCTCCTTGATCACACTGCGCCAGAGCCGGGGTCGCCGGCCGGCCCAGCGGACCCGCACCCCGAGCGCGTGCATGTCGTCGCGGCGGCGGCGGATCACGTCCCGGTTGAAGCCCATCAGGAACCGCACCTCGTCGGGCGAGCGTTTCCAGTTCTCGGTGGAGAACGCGTACGCCGACAGGTGGGTGACCCCGATCTCGATGGCCCCCTCGACCACGTCGAACAGGGCCGCCTCGCCGAGCTTGTGTCCCTCGGTGCGGGGCAGCCCGCGCTGCTTGGCCCACCGGCCGTTGCCGTCCATCACCAGCGCGACGTGCTTAGGCACGGCGCCGGCCGGCCACGCCGGGGGCCGGGCGCCGCTCGGGTGCGGGGTCGGCGGCCGCGGGGCCGGCCGGCGGCTCATGCGCCCACCTCCCGGTCGACCATCGGCAGCGAGCGCAGGCCGCGCTCCAGGTGCCACTGCATCAGCGCGGCGACCAGTCCGGAGGCCTCCCGCCGGTGACTCGGCTCGGACCCGTCGGCGACGGCCCACACGCCGTCGGTCAGCGCCGCCCTCAGGTCGATCGTCGCCGGGGCCGGCCGCACGACGCCGGAGGAACCGAGCCGGCAGTCGGCGCACAGGGCGCCGCCCGAGGCGACGTGGAAGGCGCCGTGCGGGCCGGGGGTGCCGCAGCGGGCGCACTCGCGCAGCGCCGGCGCCCAGCCGGCGAGCACCATCGCCCGCAGCAGGAACGCGTCCAGCACCAGCGTCGGCACCCGGCCCGGGTCGGTCAGCGCCCGCAACGCCGAGACGGCCAGCAGGTACAGCCGCAGCGCGGGCTCCCGTTCCTCGGCGGCCAACCGTTCCGTGGTCTCGGCGATCGCGGTGGCGCAGGTGTAGCGGGGATAGTCGGCGGCCAGCGTCGCCCCGAACGGGTCGAGCGTCTCCGCCTGGGTCACGATGTCCAGGTTCCGGCCCGCGTACAGCTGCAGGTCGACGTGGCTGAACGGCTCCAGCCGGGCGCCGAACTTGCTGCGCGTGCGCCGCACCCCCTTGGCCACCGCGCGCACCTTGCCGGTGTGCCGGGTGAGCAGGGTGATGATCCGGTCCGCCTCCCCGAGCTTGGTCACCCGCAGCACCACGGCGGAATCTCGGTAGACGGGCACCTGGTCATGGTGCCACCCTCGTCCGGCCCGGTGGGGCAAGCTCGCGGGCGCCGGCCGGACGGCCCGGCCGCCGTTCACCGGCGCTTCACCGCCCCCGGCCGGGGCGCACGGAACGCGACCCCCCGTGCACTAGCCTGGACAGGGCCGGCGCGCGCGCCGGCCACCCTCCGACGACGAATCCGGTCACCGGCGTGACCGCCGTGAACCCTGCCGCCCGAAAGGTGGATGCATGAGCCCGACCCCCACGGTCCGCCCGGCGGAGCCGGACGACGCGGACGCATTCGCCGCCTGCCACCTCGCCTGCTGGGAAGAGGCGTACAGCACGCTGTGGGGCGCCGAGCGGTTCGAGGACATGGACGTCGCCCGCCTGGCCGCGCGCCGGCGCAAGGAGATCGAGGCGGGCGTCGCCGACCACTACCTGGTGGAGTCCGACGGCCAGGTCGTCGGCATCGCCATCGCCGGCCCGACCCGCGACGAGGATCCGCAGGCCGACCGGGAGCTGTACGCGATCTACGTCCGGGAGGCCCACCAGGGCTCCGGGATCGCCGATGCGCTGCTGGCCGCGGCCATCGGCGACGGGCCGGCCTCGCTGTGGACCTACCGGGACAACCCCAGGGCCGCGGCCTTCTACGTGCACCACGACTTCATCCCCAACGGGGCCGAGCGCACCGACTCCGAGGGCATCCTGGAGATCCGGATGGTCCGCCGCTGACCGGGCACCCGCCGGTGGCATGCTGAACCGATGAGTCGGGTGACGGTGCGGATACCGGTGACGCGCTATCGCGACGGTGCGTTCCACCGCCGGCCGGACACGGTGGCCGGCGAGGAGCCGCTGGAGATCCGGATCGGCGGTGAGCCCTTCACCACGACGATGCGCACCCCCGGTGCGGACATCGAACTGGTGCACGGCCTGCTGCACGCCGAGGGCGTCATCACCGGACCGCAGGACGTCCGGTCCGCCCGGTACTGCAGCGGGGTGGGTCCCGACGGGCTCAACACCTACAACGTCATCGAGGTCGGCCTGGCCGACTCGGCCGCGGCCGGGCAGGTCCGTCCCCGGCACCGGGTGACGACGTCGGCGTGCGGCGTCTGCGGCGCCGAGTCGATCGAGGCCATCACCCGGGCCGGCCGCTACGTCCCCGGCGACGTCGTGCTGACCCCGTCGACGGTGCAGGCCCTGCCGGACCGGTTGCGGGCCCAGCAGCGGGCGTTCCGGACGACCGGGGGCGTGCACGCGGCGGCCCTGGCCGACGCCGACGGACTGGTCGAACTGGTCCGGGAGGACGTCGGGCGGCACAACGCGATGGACAAGGTGATCGGGGCGGCACTGCTGGCCGGCCGGCTGCCGTTGGCCGACCGGGTGCTGGTCACCTCGTCCCGGGCCTCGTTCGAGCTGGTGCAGAAGGCGGTGCTGGCCGGCGTGGGGATGCTGGTCGCCGTGTCCGCGCCGTCCTCCCTGGCCGTCCAGCTGGCCCGGGCCAGCGGGCTGACCCTGGTCGGCTTCACGTCGGCGTCCGGGTTCAACGTCTACTCCGAGCCGGGACGGATCGTCGGGTCGACGGATCCGGACGGATCCGGGACCCCTCCGGAGCTGGACCGGTAGCCCGTTCGGCGGCTTCGTCTCCCGGTCGTATCAGGTCCATGGCCGGCGCCTCTTGGCGGTTAGGATCCATCTCGCCCAGTCCGGTTGCGTCCGTAGGAGTGAACCCATGCGGTCTCGTCGTACCCTTACCGCCGCGCTGGCGCTCAGCGTGGTCACCATCCTCGCCGTCGCCGCCTGCGGCTCGTCCGTCCAGGGGTCGGCGCAGGTGAACACCGCCGCGGCCGAGACGGCCACGTCGGCCGCGACCACCTCGGACCGGACATCCGACCGGACCAGCCGGGAGACCGCGCCGACCGACCTGTCCGACCTGAGTTCCATGCTCAACGACCTGAGCACCGAGTTGTCGGTGCCCACCGATCTGTCGCTGCCGTCGGACCTGACCTTCCCCACCGAGCTGACCGACCTGACCGACATCCCCGGGTACAACTCGGACTGCCTGACCGTCTCGTTCGCCTACCTGGGGATCGGGCTGGCCGCGTTCGGCACCCTGGGCGGTCAGGGCACCTACGACGCCGCCGAGCTGAAGAAGTCGCTGGACGAGCTGACGGCCAGCGTTCCGCCGGAGATCGCCGCCGACGTCCAGGCGCTCAACGAGGTCGCCGCCGAGGCCAACGGCAAGTCGCTCGCCGAGGCCGGACAGCTCTTCGAGAGCGACAAGTTCACCACCGCGAGCGACAACATCTCCAAGTGGTTGGACGCCAACTGCGGCAGCAACTGACCGGCACGCCCGAAGGCCCCGGACCCGCGCAGCGGGTCCGGGGCCTTCGTGGTTCGTCGGGTGGCGGTCCGGTCGGAGGGATCCGGAGGTCCGGCCGGAGGGGTCAGGCCGACTTCTCGCGCGGGGTGCGCTTGGGGGCCCGCGGCACGATGGTCGGGTACACGTTCGACCGGACGGTCTCGGCGCTGACCACGACGCGCTCGACGTCGTCGCGGCCGGGCACCTCGTACATCGCCGGCAGGAGGACCTCCTCCATGATGGCGCGCAGGCCCCGGGCCCCGGTGCCGCGCAGGATCGCCTCGTCGGCGATCGCCTCCAGCGCGTCGGCCTCGAACTCCAGGGTGACCCCGTCCATCTCGAACAGCCGCTGGTACTGCTTGGACAGGGCGTCCCGCGGCTCGGTCAGGATCTTGACCAGGGATTCCTTGTCCAGGTTGGTCACCGATGCGACCACCGGCAGGCGGCCGATGAACTCGGGGATCAGCCCGAACTTGATCAGGTCCTCGGGCATGACGTCGGCGAACACGTCGGATCCGTCGATGTCGAACTTGCTGCGCACCTCGGCGGCGAAGCCCAGACCGCGCCGGCCGACCCGCTCGCCGATGATCTTCTCGAGCCCGGCGAACGCGCCCGCCACGATGAACAGCACGTTCGTCGTGTCGATCTGGATGAACTCCTGGTGCGGGTGCTTGCGCCCGCCCTGCGGCGGCACCGAGGCCTGGGTGCCCTCGAGGATCTTCAGCAGGGCCTGCTGCACGCCCTCCCCGGAGACGTCACGGGTGATGGACGGGTTCTCGGACTTGCGGGCGATCTTGTCGACCTCGTCGATGTAGACGATGCCGGTCTCGGCCCGTTTGACGTCGTAGTCGGCCGCCTGGATGAGCTTGAGCAGGATGTTCTCGACGTCCTCGCCCACGTACCCGGCCTCGGTCAGCGCCGTGGCGTCGGCGATGGCGAACGGCACGTTGAGCATCTTGGCCAGCGTCTGGGCCAGGTAGGTCTTGCCACAGCCGGTCGGCCCGAGCATCAGGATGTTGGACTTGGCCAGCTCGACCGGCTCGGGGCCCCGGTCCGGCCCGGCCTGGATGCGCTTGTAGTGGTTGTAGACGGCCACCGACAGGGCCTTCTTCGCGGTGTCCTGACCGATCACGTACTGGTCCAGGTACTCACGGATCGCCGTCGGCTTGGGCAACTCGTCGAGCTTGACCTCGCTGGTCTCAGCGAGCTCCTCCTCGATGATCTCGTTGCACAGGTCGATGCACTCGTCGCAGATGTAGACGCCGGGGCCGGCGATCAGCTTGCGCACCTGCTTCTGACTCTTCCCGCAGAAAGAGCACTTGAGCAGGTCGCCCCCGTCACCGATGCGCGCCATGAGACCTCTCGATCCGTCGTGTGCCGGTCCCCGTGGACATCCCGGAAACCCCATTCTCAGTACTGCCGCGACCGTGTTGACGTTACCTGCCGGACACGCGCCGGTCCCCGGTTTGACGGTCACGACACGGACACCGGGCAAACCGTGTCCTGACCGTCACCTCGAACGCAAAGGCACTCCGTACCAGAGTATCGGGCTGGGCCCCCGGCGCCAGAGGCAAATATCCGGCGCCCGGGCCCCGTCCGCGATCAGCTCAGCTTGCGGTAGTTCAGGACCTCGTCGATCAACCCGTAGTCCTTGGCCTCGGCGGCCGTCAGGATCTTGTCCCGGTCGATGTCCTTGCGGACCTCCTCCGGGGTCTTGTTGGAGTGCCGGGACAGGATCTCCTCGAGCGCGGAGCGCATCCGGCCGATCTCGTTGGCCTGGATCTCCAGGTCGGACACCTGGCCGTACACGCCCTCGGTGGCCGGCTGGTGGATCAGGATCCGGGAGTTCGGCAGCGCCAGCCGCCGGCCCGGGGTGCCGGCGGCCAGCAGGACGGCGGCGGCCGAGGCGGCCTGGCCCAGGCAGACGGTCTGGATGTGCGGCCGGACGAACTGCATCGTGTCGTAGATGGCCGTCATCGACGTGAACGAACCGCCCGGCGAGTTGATGTACATGATGATCTCGCGGTCCGGGTCGGTGGACTCCAGCGTCAGCAGCTGGGCCATCACGTCGTTCGCGGACGCGTCGTCGATCTGGACGCCGAGGAAGATGATGCGCTCCTCGAACAGCTTGTTGTACGGGTTGGACTCCTTGACGCCGTAGCTGGTCCGCTCGACGAACGAGGGCAGGATGTAGCGGGCCTGCGGCATGGACAGCGCGTTGCCGTGGGCGACGCCCAACGGCATCTGGTGGCCGGGCTTGTTCACGGTCGTGTCTCCTTCTACTTCTTCAGCGAGGGGGCGCCGGCCGCTCGCGCGACGACCTGGTCGATGAACCCGTAGGCCAGGGCCTCCTCGGCGGTGAACCAGCGGTCGCGATCCTGGTCGACCTCGATCCGCTCGATCGGCTGGCCGGTGTGCAGGGACTGCAGCTCGGTCAGCTCCCGCTTGGACTTGGTCAGCATGTCCGCCTGGATCGCGATGTCGGCGGCGGTGCCGCCGACGCCGGCGCTCGGCTGGTGCATCAGGATCCGGGTGTGCGGCAGCGCCGAGCGCTTGCCCTTGGCCCCCGCGGTCAGCAGGAACTGGCCCATCGAGGCGGCCAGGCCCATCGCGGTGGTGGCCACGTCCGGCTCGATCCAC
>NZ_JBMDXT010000375.1:0-22949 GCF_048594475.1 Nakamurella sp.
GCCCCCACTACCCCCCGGCCCGCGGGCCCCGGCCGGGGCCCCGCGCCGCCGTCGACCAGGAGGTCACCGTCCCATGACGATCGTCGTCTACCTCGGACCGACGATGCCCCGGTCGGCGGCCGCCCGCATCCTGCCGGATGCGGTGTTCCGCCCACCGGCCGCGCAGTCGGACATCCTCAGCGTCGTCGATGAACTGGAGCCCGACGGGATCCTGCTCATCGACGGGGTTTTCACCCAGCAGCTGTCGGTGTGGCACAAGGAGATCCTCTACGCGCTGGAACGCGGCGTCGCCGTCTACGGCGCCAGCAGCATGGGCGCGCTGCGGGTGGCCGAGACCGCCACCTACGGGGCTCGCGGGTTCGGGCACATCTACGACGCGTTCGCCGGCGGCGAGCTGACCGACGACGACGAGGTCGCCGTGATGCATGCCTCCGCCGAGGACGGGTTCCGGGCCCTGAGCGATGCCATGGTCAACATCCGGCCGACGCTGCGGTCGGCGGTGACCGCCGGCGTCATCACCACCGACCAGCACGACCTGCTGATCACCCTGGCCAAGGGCCGCTTCTACCCGGAGCGCAGCTATGCGGCGATGCTCTACGACGCCGGCGAGCACGGTGTACCGGCCGAGACGCTGGCGGCGCTGAAGGCGTTCATCCGGACATCGGCGGTGGACCAGAAGCGGATCGACGCCATCGCCCTGCTCCGCCACGTCGCCGAGCACGGCGTGCAGCCGCCGCCGCCGGTCCGGGTGACCAGATCACATCCGTTCGACGCCATGTACTTTCGGGACCGCCGGGTGCGCCACGGCGGAGCGAGCCTGCCGTTGGCCGACATCGGTGCCTATGCCGCCCTGCACCTGGCGAACTTCGGCGAGATCAACGAGCACGCCCTGCACGCCGGACTGGTCGACGTCCTGGGCGAACTGCTGGGGGTGGCACCGGACGAGGACGCGGTGGCCGCCGAGCTGGTCCGGTTCCGGGCCGACCGCCGGCTCCGCACCGATGCCGACCTGGCGACCTGGCGACGCGAGAACGATCTCAACGATGACGACTTCGCTCAGCTCATCCGACGATTGGCCACCCGACGCGCGCTGCGGGATTGGTTGATCAGCCGGAAGTACCTGGAGCGCACCACCGAGGAGGTCCTGGACGAGCTGCGGGTGCGGGGTCGTTACCCGGCGGTGGCCGCCGCCGCCGGCCAGCAGCAGGCCCTGCTGGACGCCGCGCATCCCGACTTCACCTTCCGCGGGGACAACGCCGACCTGCTCGCGCTGATCCGCGGCCAGGCCCGCGAAACCGGCTGGCGCCCCACGGTGGGTCTCGATGTCTGGGCGTTCGAGAACGGCTTCAAGGACGTGTACGACGTCCGGTTCGAACTGGTCAGGGCCAAGCTGGCGCGGGAGGCCATGGCGCAGGCGATGGCGGCGCTGACCACCGGCACTTTCACCGATCAACCCGGATCAGCACTGACATGACGGCCACCCCCTGTGTCGCGCGGATCACCTCCGCCGGCGCGGACGACCATGGCGCGTTCGGGACGGCCGAGGCCAGAACCGACGATGTCGGCCGCGCGGAGCTGCTCGCGACGCTGGCCCGGGCCTCGAGCCCGGCCGAACGGATCGCCGGCGGCTGGCTGCGGCCGTCGGACGACCGCACGCTCGGCGAGCTGCGGTTCGCGCGCTGGTCGCGACGGATCGCCGATGGCCGGCCGGATCGGGCCGCCGCCATCCTGGCCGAGCACGGGTTCACCCAGGAGCAATGGCGGGCCGGGCTGGGCGAGGTCGCGGTCCGACCGGGGGAACCGCTGCCCGGGTGGGCGCGGGATGCCCTGACCCTGGTCGACCTGATCGGCACCGAGCCCGGACCGCACCGCGTCCCCCGGCTGCGCGAGGTCGCCGGGGACGGCCTGCCCGAGTGGGTCGACGGTGACCAGCCCTGGCGGTTCCACCCAGGCTTCCGCGACTGGCTGACGGTCGCGGCTCGCGAGGTCGATCGGTGGACCGGAGCGGCGCCGATCGGCGCCGCGGCCCGCCGCGACCTGGTGCTCGACCTGGCGCGGCGGCAGCTCGGCGTCGCCGGCCCACTGCTGATGCAGGCGGCCGCCGGCCGGCCGGCGGACGACCCGCTGTTCGCCGCGGACCCGCGCGGCGACTGGATCGCCCTGTGGACGTCGCACCCGGTGGTGGCCCGGCTGCTGGCGACCGTCTGGCGGCAGTGGCGGGAGACCACCGCCGAGCTGTGCGGACGGGTGGCGACGGACCTGCCGTCGATCCGCCCGGGGACCCGGGTGACCGGGTTCGAACTGTCGGCCGGCGATCAGCACGGTGACGGCCGTTCAGTGGCCCGCCTGCGGCTGTCGGACGGCACCTCGCTGTTCCTCAAGCCCCGCGCGGACCGGTTGCACCGGTTGCTCGGCACCGTGCTGACCCGGGTCGACCGGGCGGGACCGCCACTCGGCATCGACCCGGCCCGCAGCCTGCCGCGCATCGTCGACAAGGGCGGCTACGCCTGGGTTCTGGAGGTCGCGGCCGCGGAGTGCAGCACCGGGACCGTCGGCGCGTACTTTCGCCGCACCGGCGCGCTGCTTCGCGTGCTGCAGGCCATGGGCGCCACCGACCTGCACCACGAGAACTTCGTGCCCACCGACACCGGGCCCGTCCTGGTCGATCTGGAGACGGTGGTCTCCCCCGGACCGTTGCGCACCGCACCGGCCGCCGACGCCGTGGCCCGACGGTTGTCCGACACCCCCGGTCCGACCAGCATGGTCAGCAGCGTCGTTTCCGGCGCCCCCGGCCGGGAAACGGCCGATATCGGCGCGCTGGCCGGGCCGAGCCGGACCCGAACTCCCTACCCGGTGCGGGTGCTCGTGCCCACCGCCACCGGCCCGGAGCTGCGCAGCGAACGCGCCCCGATGGACAACGGCAACGCCCTGCCCCGGGTCACCGGCCGGCCCACGTCCCTCCGCGGGCACGAGCCGGAGTTGATCGCCGGGTACGCCGAGGCGCAGCGCCGGCTGGCCGCGCTGGCGGTGGCCGACCTGCTCCCCGCGGACGGTACCGGCCGCGACCTCGCTCCGTCGGTGCGGTTCGTGGCCCGACCCACCCGGACCTACGCCCGGTTGCTGCTGCAGAGCACCGCCCCCGCCGCGCTGGTCGACGGTGTCGAGCGGGAACTGGTCATCGAACTGCTCTACCGGGCGGTCGGCACCGCGCCGGCGGGTCTGATCGCCTGCGAGGCGGCGGCGATGCGGGAGCTCGACGTTCCGCTGTTCACCATTCCCTTCGACCGGCCGGACCTGATCAGCGACCGCGGCGTCGTGCTGCCGGATGCGCTCACCCAGGCACCGACCACCCGGACCCAGGAGCGGCTGCGGGCCCTGACGGCCCGGGCCGACCACGTCGACGACCTGCGGGCCACCTTGTTCGCGATGGACCCGGCGCACCACGGCACCCGCGACGCCGAGCCGGTCCGGACCGGCGCGGGCATGGGCGGGCCGGACACCTCGACCGGCGGTGCGACGGATCGACCGACCGGGAAGGTGGTCACCACCCCGGCGCGCCGGCCGTCCGGTGCGGTCGACCTCACCGAACCCGTTGCGACACTGCTGGACCGGGTGATCGTCAGCGGCACCGGCGCACCGGCGTGGGTGGGCCTGGAGCATGACCCGAACCGCAACCGCTGGACCTACGGACGGCTGGGGGCCGGGCTGACCGGGCAGGCCGGCATCGGGCTGGCCCTGGCCACCGTCACAGCCGGCCGGCCGGCCGACCGGCTCGGCGCGGACTGCGCGGCGATCGCTCGCGGCGCCCTGCTGGGCAGCGTGGACCGGATCGGGCCGGGCGAGATCGGGCCGGCCGACGCGTTCACCGGGCCGGCCGGCGTGCTCTACGCCGCCGCGGTGGCCGGACGTCTGCTGTCCGACGGCGAGCTGGTCGACGCCGCCCGGAGCCTGGTCGGTCCGAGCCTGGTCGCGGCCCGCCGCGACCAGCCGTCCTTCGTCGTCGACGCCGCGGCGGGGGCCGTGCTGGCGCTGCTGCAGCTGCCGCCGGACGACGCGGTGGCCGATGCGCTGGCCGAACTGGCGCGGCTGATCGACCGGCCGGAGCCGGACGGCGACCTGGACATCCCGGACGAATGGTCGCGGTCCCTGCCGTCCCGCGCGTTCGGGACGGCCCTGGCCCGGCACCGGCTGGCGGCGCGAGAGCCCGATGGCGAGCAGCGTCCCGCCCCGCGGTTCCCGGATCCCACCGGGACCGGTGACGAGGTCGCCGCCGCGACGGTGCGGTCACCCGCGCCACCGTCCGACCCGGTGCCGGCGGACGCGAGCCTACGGGTGCTGCTCGACCGGGCCGCGCTGGCCCGGGCGGCCCGGCGGGCCGGGGGCGACCCGGCCTGGGCCACGCACCTGAGCGCCGTGCGTCGGGCCCTGGCCGATCGTCGCCTCCGCACCGGCCGCTGGACCGGCCCGGCGATCGCCCCGGATGCCACCCAGATCTCGCCCGTCCACGGGCTGGCGGCGCTGGCCGTGCTGTTCGCCGGTGCCACCGCCGACCTCGCCCCCGACCTCGCCCCCGATGTTGCCCCCGACCTCACCCTCGATGTCGCCCCCGATGTGGATGTGCCGATTGCGAGCGCGCTGACATGACCGTCGACCGGTCCGCCCCGACCACCACAGACACCACGGGTACCGCCGGTGACCGCGGGCTGGGCCGGCCCCTCGCCCAGGCGTCCGACCCGATCGACCGGGTCGTGCGGCTGGCGCCGAAGTGGACGGTATTCGTGCTGGCGGCCTGCGGGTTGCTGGTGCTCGGGATCATCGTATGGTCCGTCCGCGGGACGGTCACCTCGTCGGTGTCCACCACCGGCCTGTACAACGAGCGCGGGGCGGCCACCGTGTCCACCGACACGGCGGGCACCGTCGACAAGGTGCTGGTCAAGCTCGGTGATGAGGTGACGACCGGCCAGCCGCTGGTCAGCCTGGTCGGGGGTACCTCGCTGGTCTCACCGCAGGACGGGTCGGTCACCTCCATCCTGGTGTCCGACGGATCGACGATGGTCGCCGGGCAGCACGCGGCGCGGGTCACCGACCTCGCCGCACCGGACTTCGTGGTGACGCTGGTGCCGACCGGGCTGACCGGCACCGTCGTGGTCGGACTGCCCGTGCGGATGGCGGTCTCCAGCGCGCCGTCGTCGACCTACGGGTACCTGCTGGGCACCGTCGACGAGATCAGCTCCGACCCCTTCACGGTCGCCCAGGTGGCCACCCGGCTGGGCCTGGAGGAGCAGGTCGTGGCCGCCCAGCTGGGCACCGCACCGGGACTGCTCGCGGTCGTCCGGCTGCAGTACGACCCGAGTACGCCGTCGAACTACGCGTGGAGCGTCGGCCAGGGCCCGCCCTTCGTGATCACCCAGGGCGTCCCGGTCACCGCGCAGATCATCCTGAGCGAGAAGTCGCCGCTCGACGTCGTGTTCCCCGACCCGACGCCCGGGTCATGAGTACGCAGACCCCGCCCGTGCCCCACCCGGCCGGCCCGGCGGGCGCCCCCGACCCGCCCCCGGTGACGTTCCCCCGGCGCCGGGTCAAGGTGCCCACCGCGCTGCAGATGGAGGAGACCGAGTGCGGCGCGGCCTCGCTGGGCATGGTGCTCGCCCACTTCGGCCGGGTCGTCCCGCTGGAGGAGCTCCGGGAAGCCTGCGGGGTGTCCCGCGACGGCTCCAACGCCAGCGCGATGCTCAAGGCGGCCCGCGGCTACGGCATGCAGGCCAAGGGGTATCGACGGCCGTTCAGCAAGCTGGCGGAGGGCGATCTGCTGCCGCAGATCCTGTTCTGGCGGTACTCGCACTGGGTGGTGCTCGAGGGGTACGGCAAGGACGGCCTGCTCATCAACGACCCCGCCGAGGGCCGGCGGGCGATCGGCGTCGCCGAGGCCGAGCGGCTGTACAGCGGGATCGCCCTGCACGCCGCCCCGGGTCCCGATTTCACCCGGGGCGGCCGGCGCCGGTCCTGGCTGGGTGACCTGTGGGCCCGGATGCGGCCGGGCCGGCTCGGCTTCGTCCTGGCCGCCGTCGCCGGGCTGTTCCTCGTGGTGCCCGGCGTCATGCTGCCGATGTTCACCACGGTGTTCGTCAACGACGTGCTGAACTCGCCGACGGGATCCAACGCCGCGGCGCTGGTCGCCGCCGTGCTGATCGTGTCGCTGCTGATCGGGGCCCTGACCCTGACCCAGCAGTGGTTCCTGGCCCGGTTGCAGACCCGGCTGACCGTCTCCGGGTCGTTCCGGCTCGTCGATCACCTGCTGCGGCTCCCGGTCCAGTACTTCACCCAGCGGTTCCCCGGGGTGATCGTCAGCCGGCTCGACCAGGTCGACAGCATCACCCAGCTGCTCGCCGGCCCGTTCATCACCGCCGGCGTCGCGACCGTCGGACTCGTCGTCTACGCCGCGGTGATGGTCGCCTACAGCCCGCTGCTCGCCGGGTTGGCCATGATCGCGTCCCTGCTGAACATCGCTGCGCTGTGGTACGTCTCGCGCCGTCGGGACGCGGCCAACCAGCTGCAGCTGCGGGAGAGCTCGCGCCTGACCGGCCTGGGCATGTCCACGATCTCCACCATCGAGGCGGTGAAGACCTCCGGCGCCGAGGACTCCGCGTTCGAACGCTGGGCGGGCTTCCAGGCCCGGTACCTGCTGGCCAGCCAGGACATGGGCCGGCTGACCAACGGCCTGTCGGTGGTCCCCACGACGCTGTCCAGTCTCACCTCGGTGCTGGTGCTGGCGATCGGCGGCGTCGGCGTCATGTCCGGATCGCTGTCCCTGGGCATCCTGGTCGGCTTCCAGGCGCTGATGGCCTCGTTCCTGTCACCGATCGGTCAACTGGTCGGCCTGGCCCAGCAGGCGCAGACCGCGCAGGGCCAACTCATGCAGGTGAACGACGTCCTGTCCAGCGCGGTCGACGAGCAGTTCACCCGGACACCCGCCCGGACCGGCCCCTCCGATGCCGCCGGCAGCGCCGACGCGGCCTGTGCGGTCACCGCGCGACTCAACGGCGCCCTCGAGCTGCGGGACGTCGAGTTCGGCTACACCCGGGTCGGCAAGCCGCTGATCTCCGGGTTCTCCCTCTCGGTCGCGCCGGGCAGCCGGGTCGCCCTGGTCGGCGCGTCGGGCTCCGGCAAGTCGACCATCGTCAAGCTGATCCTGGGCCTGTACGAACCCTGGCACGGGGAGGTGCTGTTCGACGGCCGGCCCCGGCAGGCCTGGGACCGCGCCCTGATCACCACCTCGGTGTCGTTCGTCGACCAGCGCATCATGCTGTTCGAGGGCAGCATCCGGGACAACCTCACCCTGTGGGACTCGTCGGTGACGCCGGACGATCTGATCGCCGCCGCCCGGGACGCCTGCATCCACGACGACATCGCCGCGCGCGCCGGCGGCTACGAGTCGGCGATCCAGGGCGGTGGCCGCAACTTCAGCGGCGGGCAGCGGCAGCGACTGGAGATCGCCCGGTCCCTGGTCCTGGACCCGAGCATCCTGGTGCTCGACGAGGCGACCAGCGCCCTGGACACGGAGACCGAACAGCGGATCGACCGGAATCTGCGGCGCCGCGGGGCGACCTGCATCATCGTCGCGCACCGGCTCTCCACGATCCGCGACTGCGACGAGATCCTGGTGCTGGACGCGGGCCGGATCGTGCAGCGCGGCACCCACGACGAGCTGATCGCGCAGGGCGGCCGGTACGCGCAGCTGGTCGAAGCGGAATGAGCGACGTGGCGACCGCAGACCTGGCCGTTCCGGGCGGGGTCAGCACCGGCGAACCCCGCACCCTCGACGCCAGCACCCCGATCCCGCTGGAGAGCGTCGACACCGCATGGTTTCTCACCTCCGGTGAGGTCGATCTGTTCGTGGTGCCGACCGACGCCGACGGTGCGCTCGGGCGGCGCAGCTATCTCGGGTCGGTGGCGGCCGGCGCGCTGCTGCTGGGCACCGAGCCGCTGACCCACCGGGGCTGCCGGTGGCGGTTGGTGGCCGTCGGGGTCGACGCGACCGTGGTCCCGCTCGGCGCCGACTGGACTGCGGCCCTGCCCGGCCGGGCCGAGCTGCAGGCCGCCCTGCACACCTGGCTCACCGCCACCGCCGCCGGCTTCCTGGCCCCGGGCCCGCGGTCGGCGATCACCGACGAGCAGGTCGACCACGACGTCGAGCTGGCCGCCGGGCAGGTGCTGAACTCGCCCGGCGCGCTGCGGTGGTGCGTCCCGCAGGACGCCCGGCTGCGCGTCGGCGGGGTCGGTCAGGACGAACGGCTGCCCGTCCCGTTGGGGGCAGGGTTCGGCGTCGAGGTCGCCGAGCCCGGGACCGCCGCGATCCGGACCACCGACGCCCTGGACCGGGTCGACCTGCGGCGGGGCATCGCCTCGATGCAGTCCGCGCTGCTCACCGCCCATGCCGCGTTGGCCGTGACCCGGTCCGAGGCGTCGGCCGCCCGCGAGGCGGGCCGACCGGAGTACGACGCCGCCGTCCGCCGCAGCACGTTGGCCGGCTTCGACCGGATCGACGCCGCCGACCAGTGGACCACCCCGACCGGTGCCGACGCCCTCCTCGCCGCCTGCGAGCTGCTCGGGCGGGCGGCCGGCATCCGGATCAGCGCACCGGCGGACTGGTCCCTCGCCCTGAGCGCCGACCCGGTCCGCGCCATCGCCCGGGCCTCCGGGGTGCGGGTGCGGGCGGTGACGCTCGACGGCTCCTGGTGGCGCAACGGGCTGGAGCCGATGGTCGCGTTCAGCGAACCGACCGGGGATCCCGTGGTGCTCGTGCCGCGGGAGTCCGGCGCCTACCGCATCGTCGACCCCACCACCGGAACCGAATCGACGGCGACCGCGCAGGACGCCGGCCGGCTACGACCGACCGCCTACGTGCTGTACCGGCCGATGCCGCCCGGCGCGCTGACCGTCCGGGGCCTGCTGCGGTTCGGCCTGCTGGGCAGCCGCCGCGATCTGCTCCGGTTACTGATCTTCAGCCTCGTCGCCGGGCTCGGGTCGCTGGCCCTGCCGATCGCCACCGGGTCGATCCTGGGCAGCCTGGTGCCCGTCGGTCAGACCGGCCCGGTGCTGGCGGCGTCGTTGGTGCTGCTGCTGATCGTCTTCGCCACCACCGGCTTCCTGCTGTCCCGGTCCGCCGCGCTGCTGCGGCTGCAGGGCCGGATGCTCACCCGGATGCAGTCGGGCATGTGGGATCGGCTGATCGCGCTCCCGGTGCAGTTCTTCAGCCGTTTCTCGGTCGCCGACCTGACGTTGCGGGTCAACGGCGTGGACATGATCCAGCAGATCCTGGCCTCGGTCGCCTCGCAGACCCTGCTGGCGGTGGTGACGCTGGTGTTCAGCCTGGCGTTGCTGTTCGTCTACAGCGCGTCCCTCGCGCTGATCGTGCTGGTCGTCACGCTGATCACGGTGTCGATCAGTGCCGTCATCACGATGGTGCAGATCCGCCGGTTGCGGTCGATGTACGACGCCAAGGGTGCGGCGTCCGGGGTGCTGCTGCAGATCGTGCAAGGCATGGACAAGATCCGGGCGGCCGCCGCGGAGAACCGGGCGCTCGGCGCCTGGGCGGCCCGGTTCGCCGATCAGGCCGGGTACCTGCTCTCCTCGGAGCGGCTGTCGGCCGTGCGCACCGCGATCTACGCCATGCTGCCCTCGTTCCTCACCGTCATCGTGTTCGCGGCGGTGTCGTCGAACCCGGGGGTGATGACGACCGCCGCGTTCCTGGCGTTCATCACCGCCCTGGGTCAGATCGCCGGCGCCACCGCACAACTGGATCTGAGCCTGGGGTACGCGCTGAACGTGGTGCCGATCTTCGACCGGATGCGGCCGATCCTGGCCGAACCGGTGGAGGTCGCCCCCGGCGCGGGCGACCCGGGGCTGCTGGCCGGCCGGGTGGAGCTGTCGTCGGTCACCTATCGATATCCGGGGACGGACACGCCGGTCCTGCACGAGGTCAGCATCACCGCCCGGCCCGGCGAGTTCATCGCGCTGGTCGGTCCGTCGGGGTCGGGCAAGTCGACGGTGGTCCGGCTGCTGCTGGGCTTCGACCGGCCGGAGTCGGGCAGCGTCACCTACGACGGCAAGGACCTGTCCACCCTGGACGCCCGGGCGGTCCGCGCGCAGATCGGGGTGGCCATGCAGAGCGCCGCGGTGACCGGCGCCGACATCCTGTCGGTCATCACCGGTGACTGGCCGCTCACCGAGGACGACGCCTGGGCGGCCGCCGCGAAGGTCGGTCTGGCCGACGACATCCGGGCGCTGCCGATGGGGATGCGGACCATGATCGGCGACAACGCGGTGACCTTCAGCGGCGGTCAGCGGCAGCGGCTGGTGCTGGCCGCGGCGATCGCCCGCAACCCCCGGCTGGTAATCCTCGACGAGGCGACCAGCGCCCTGGACTCGGTCACCCAGGCGACGGTGGCGCAGAGCTTCGACCGGCTGCAGGTCACCCGGATCGTGGTGGCGCACCGGCTCGGCACCATCCGCAACGCCGACCGGGTGATCGTGCTCGAGGCGGGCCGGGTCGTGCAGGAGGGCTCCTACGACGAGTTGGCCGGTACGCCGGGCATCTTCCAGAACATGGTGCGCCGGCAGACCCTGTAGGGGTGTCCTGACGGACGCCGCGATCACCCGGCAGCGGCCGTGAGCACCGCGGCGATCTCGGCGCGCGGAACGCCGCCGAGGAACCATCCGGACGCCTGCCAGGGGCTGACCACCCGGGCCGTGACCGCGTCGACGTCCACAGTGGCCGGCAGCTGCGTCGGCAGTCCCAGACCGCCCAGCCAGGTCCGGAGCCGAACCGCCGCCGCGCCGGGATCGAGACCCAGGATCGCGCGGGCCCGATCCGGCGTGCCCCAGTCCGGCCCGACGGCCCCGGTGGCGATGCCACGCAGCCAGGCCGGGATCAGCGCGGCCAGGGCCGTCGGCTTCGGCAGTCCGGTGGCCCGGACGACCTCGGTGGCCAGGGGCCACAGCACATGTCCGGCCGGCGCGCGGCCCAGGGCGAACAGGCCCAGGTGGGTCTGGATGCTGGCCAGGGCGGCGGCGGCGCGCCAGCCGCCGTCGGCCGCGGTGCCGGCGGCCCGATGGCCGGCCAGTTCCTCGCCCAGATCGAGGATGGTGGCAGCCGTTCCGGCGGCCAGCCCGTCCTGGAACCGCAACCGCGACCCGGCGATCGCGGGCACGCAGACCCGCGCCCACGGCTCGACCAGACCGGCGCCCAGGGCGGCCGTCGGCAGCGTGCCCGTCAGGGCCGGGTCGAGCACGACGGCGGCCGAGCGCAGACCGGGGCTGACGATCATCGCGGTCCCGCCCGGCCCGGTGCGCACCGCCACCGCGCTGACCTCGGCGGCGGTACCGATGGTGGTCGGGATGCACACCGTCGGGTTCACGGCCCGGGTCGGCAGGACCGTCGGGCCGTCGGCCGGGGCGCCGAACCCGTCCGCGGCGGGGTCGGACGCGGCCAGGGCGGCCAACCGGACGAGGTCCATCACCGTGCCCCCGCCGAGCGCCACCGGGACGCCACCCGGCCGGCGGGCGAGGGCGCCCGCGACCGAAGCCGCCACCTCCTCGGACGGGTCGGACGACCCGACGAGCACCACCTCCAGGGCCGGCGCCCGCGCCCGGACGGCATCGACGTGCGCGGTCAGCTCCCGGTCGGCGACCAGGATCATGCCGCGGCCCCGCAGCACGGCCGGCACCTGCGGCAGCCCCCCGGTGAAGACGGTGGTGCAGCTCGACCACACCTCGAGCGCCGCCGGTCGGGTCACGACGTCAGCGTCGGACCGGGATGGCCTGCTCGCTGGTGAACAGGTTGTCCGGGTCGTAGGCGGTCTTGACATCGATGAGCCGGTCCAGGTTCTCGGCGAAGTACTGCCGGAGCGGGTCGGGGATCAGCCGGTTCGGGAAGTTCTGGTAGCTCTCGTCCGGCGTCACGTCGGCCACGATGGCGATCTGGGCCGCGGTCCAGTCGAGCAGGTCCTGCCCGACGGACGGCGGGTCGGCGGTCTCCCAGACCGGCGTCGGCCGCAGCAGCAGCGGGGCGCCCCGGTGGACGTAGGCGGTGTCGGTACGCCCGACCCGGCCGACGACGTCGCCACCGACCCAGCCCAGGAACCACAGGGCGCCGTTGGAGTTGTCGGTCCGCACCGGGCACTGGGCCAGCAGGTCGACCATCGAGGCCACCCGGTCCTGCGGCAGCGCCGCCCGGGTGTAACGCGACCAGTCGCCCCACGAGTGCGGCTCGGGGTTGGCCGACGGCCACACCTGCTGCTGCACCTCCCAGAACGGTCGCTCCTGCAGGGCCGACTTCGCCGGGCCGAGCGCGACGAACGGGGCGAGCAGGTCGCGGGCCTCGTCCATCGGGCCGACGTACTGCCCCCGGACGAAGGCGTCGATCGCCTCCCGCGGGCCACCGTCGCCGACCGGGGTGGCCTGGGCGCACGAGCTGAGGTTCAGGCCGGCGGGCGCCGTCTGGCAGAGCGTGTCGACCGCGGCGAGCATCGCGGTCGCCGCATCCGCGCCGCGGTAGTCGTACCGGAAGTAGACGACGGTCGCCGGCGCCTGCACCAGCTGGAACCGGAACGAGGTGTTGAGTCCGAAGGTGCCGCCCGTGCCACCCCGGCAGGCCCAGAACAGGTCGGCGTGCTGGCCGGCGTCGGCGTCGACCACCTCGCCGGAGGCCAGCACGACCCGGGTGGAGGTCAGGTGGTCGCAGGTCAACCCGGCCCAGTGGGTGTTGTAGCCGATGCCGCCGCCCAGCACGAGCCCGCCCGTGCCGACCCCGAGGCAGGTACCACCGGGCAGCAGGAACGGGGTGTTGATCGTCTTGTCCAGCACGTCACCGTTCAGCGCGGCGGCACCGACCACGGCCGTGCCGGCCGCCAGGTCCACGGTCACGTCGTTCATCGCCCCGATGTCCAGCAGCAGCCCGGACGTGGTCGACAGGCCGGCGTAGCTGTGGCCGCCGCCGTAGGGCGCGACCGGCAAGCCGTTGTCCCGGGCCCAGTTCACCGCGGTGACCACGTCGGCCTCGTCCTTGCACCGGGCGATGACGGCGGGCCGCACGTCGAGGTAGCGGGTGTTGGAGGACAGCGCGGTGAACGGGTAGTTCGCGTCGAGCGGGGACAGCACGTTGCCGCGGAGCCGGCTGCGCAGATCCTGGATCGCGCCGTCGGGCACCGGGTCCGGGGCGGCCGTGGTGCTGGTCGGCGGCGGGGTCGGCGTCCGCCACTCCGGATCGGCCGACGGCCCACCGCCGGCGCCGGTGGCCGATGTGGGGGCCGCCCCGGTCGACCCGGCGCCCGGCGGCGCGGTGGTCGTCGCGCCGGAGGACGCATCGGTCGACGTGCAGGCGGCGAGCAGGCCGGTCACCGCGCCGGCGGCGCCGAGCTGCAGGGCCCGGCGGCGGCTGAGCGGGCCCGTCGGCCGGTCCGGCAGTGGGGTCATGGAACCACCTCGATCGTCTCCATCATGCCCAGGTCCTCGTGACTGACGATGTGGCAGTGGTCGACGAACTTCCCGGTGAAGTCGAGGAAGTTCGTCTGGAAGGTGAAGGAGTCACCGGTGTTCCCGGTGAGGATGTAGGTGTCCCGCCAGAGCGGCTTGTCCAGCACCTGACCGTTGATCCTGGTGATCTTGAACGGGTTGACGTGGATGTGGAAGACGTGGGCGTGCTGCGGCAGCTTCTCGTCGACCCCGTTGACCACGGTCCACTCCTCGGCGGTGCCGAGCTTGACCTGGTACGGCGGGAGCGCGGCGGTGAACTGCTGCCCGTCGACCCCGAAATCCTCGAACTGGGTGCCGTTCCGCTCGACGGAGTAGGTCACCTCCCGGGTCCGCACGATCGGACCGATCTCCTGGTCGAACGCCGGCAGCTCGGCCGGCAGGGCCATGGTCACCGGGTCGCCGGCGACCTCGATGGTGGCGATCGGCCGGGTGACCAGCTCCGGCGGCAGGCCCTCGGTCGAGCCGGGAACGCCCTGGGTGCCGGGCTTCTGGCTGGAGCTGGGGGTGCACTGCAGCGTGACGGTGCCGGCGGTGGTCGCCCGCACCAGCACCTCCACCCGGTTGCCGGCCGACAGGAACAGGTTCGGCACCCGGTCCGGCTCGGGCAGGGTCAGCCCGTCCCAGGCGATGACGTGGAACTCGAGGCCGTCGGCGACCAGGTTGATGAACTTGCCCTCGGCCGCGTTGAGAATGCGCCAGCGGGCCACCTCGCCGGGCCGCATGGACAGCGTCGGCGACAGGCCGCCGTTGATCGGGTAGAGGATCTGGTTCCGCGGGAAGAACGCCTCGGTGGCCGAGGGGTCGGGGATCGGCTGCGGCACGGTGAAGGTGTCGTCGACCTCGATCGCCTGGATGACCATCAGCTGTTCCGCCGCGGCCGCGACCTCCGGCACCGTGTCGATCGCGCCGCGGATGATGATCGCCCCGGCCATGCCGCCACGGATCTGCTGCGCGACGCCCCCGTGCCGGTGCGGGTGGTACCAGTACAGACCGCCGGGATGGTCGGCCGGCACCTCGATCTCGTACTGGTAGCGCTCGCCGGGCTGCACCGTCAGGAAGACGTCGTCGCCGTTGCCCTCCGGGGAGACGTGCATGCCGTGGTAGTGCAGGTTCGTGGTCGTCCACTGGTGTGGGCGGTCCATCGGCATCGGGTCCGCGGCCATGTCGTGGCCGTCGTGGCCGGCCGATCCGGACGCGCTCGACGGGGCCGGGCTCGCCGACGCGCTCGTCCCGGTCCCGGGCGGCTCGGCCGGCAGGTCGTTCACCAGCTCGACCCGCAGGACGTCGCCGGGAGCGATATCCCAGGTCGGCCCGGGCAACAGCCCGTCGTACGCCCAGGTGGTGATCGGCCGGGCCGCGCCGATGTCGACCTGGGCCGGCCGGGGCGTCAGAGTCGTCTGCAGCACGCCGTTCTCGCTGCGGTGCAGGGCGGTGGGGCGCACCGATCCGGCCGCCGCCGAGGTCCCCGACCCCGAGGTCGCCGACCCCGAGGCCGCCGCGCCGCCCGCCGGGCCGGCGGCGGTGGACCCGCTGCCGGCCGGGCCGGCCGGCGTGGGCGAGCAGGCCATCAGCAGCGGCACGCCGCCCAGCGCCGCCCCCAGCTTGAGCACCCGACGGCGGGACCACTGCTCAGTCACGGCACCACTCCCCCGCCTCGCCACCGGTCGGAGTCAACATAAGCGGTGACCCCGGCCGCAGCCCGCTGGGCGGGGATGACACGCGCACGACCGCGCCCGGGCGACCGGAGCGGTCAGCTCTCCGCGGCCGCGTAGGCGGGCAGGGTCAGGAAGTCGGCGAAGTCGTCGGCCAGCGCCACTTGCTCGAACACCATGCGCGCCAGCGGGTACCGGCTGGCGGCGTAGGCATCCGGGCCCAGTTCGGTGGCGATGGCGGCGAGTTCCTCGTCGGCGATGCCGCGGACCAGCTCGGCGGTGACGGTGCGGCCGGTGTCCAGGGTGACGCCGTTGTGCACCCACTGCCACACCTGCGAGCGCGAGATCTCGGCCGTGGCCGCGTCCTCCATCAGGTTGTGGATGCCGACCGCACCGTTCCCGCCGAGCCAGGCCTCCAGGTACCGCAGGGCGACGTCGATGTTGCCCCGCAGGCCGGCCTCGGTGATCGCGCCCGGCACGGACGCGACGTCCAGCAGCTGCTCGGCGCTCACCGCGACGTCGTCCCGGTGGCGGTCGAGCTGGTTCGGCCGGTCCCCGAGGACCGCGTCGAACACCTCCGCGCACACCGGCACCAGATCCGGGTGCGCGACCCAGGACCCGTCGAAGCCGTCACCGGCCTCGCGCTCCTTGTCCGCCCGCACCTTCTCCAGCGCGACCCGGTTGACCTCCGGGTCCCGGCGGCTGGGGATGAAGGCGGCCATGCCGCCCATCGCGAACGCACCACGCCGGTGGCAGGTGGCCACCAGCAGGTCGGTGTAGGCCCGCATCATGGGAGCCGTCATGGTCACGCTGCCCCGGTCGGGCAGCACGAACGCGGCTCCGGCGTCGCGGAAGTACTTGATCACGCTGAACAGGTAGTCCCAGCGGCCGGCGTTCAACCCGGACGCGTGATCGCGCAGCTCGTAGAGGATCTCGTCCATCTCGAAGGCCGCCGGGATCGTCTCGATCAGCACCGTCGCGCGGACGGTGCCGTGCGGGATGCCGAGTTCGGCCTGGGCGTGGGTGAACACGTCGTTCCAGAGCCGGGCCTCAAGATGGCTCTCCATCTTCGGCAGGTAGAAGTACGGGCCGCTGCCCCGGGCCAGCAACTCGGCCGCGTTGTGGAAGAAGTACAGGCCGAAGTCGACCAGCGCACCGACCGCCGGGCCGCCGTCGACCAGCAGGTCACGCTCGTCGAAGTGCCAGCCGCGCGGCCGGGCCACGATCGTGGCCAGCCGCCGGTCGGTGGCCAGCCGGTACTGCTTGCCCTGCGGCGAGTCGAACTGCAGGGCGCCGCGGATCGCGTCGTGCAGCACCAGCTGGCTGCCGACGACGTTGCGCCAGTGCGGGGTGTTGGCGTCCTCGAGGTCGGCCAGCCAGACCCGGGCGCCCGAGTTCAGCGCGTTGATGGCCATTTTCGGCTCCGGCGGGCCGGTGATCTCCACCCGCCGGTCGAGCAGGTCGGCCGGGGCGGGAGCCACCGTCCAGTCGCCCGCCCGGATCGCCGCGGTCTCGGGCAGGAAGTCGAGCCGGCCGGCCTGTGCCGCCTGCGCGCGACGGGTGGCCCGCGCGGCGAGCAGCTCGTCGCGGCGGCCGGCGAAGCGGCGGTGCAGCCCGGCGACGAAGTCGAGCGCGGCCGGGGTCAGGATCTCGTCCGCGCGGGGCACGGGCACGCCGCGGACCTCGACGGTGGCGGACGCGGTGGTGGGGCTGGCAGTCACTCTTCGGCCTCCCGGCTCGTCATTATCCACTATATGGAATGTCTATCTCGCTGATCGAAATCTACCGGGAGCGTCCGACCGGGTCAACGCGGTGTGACGCACGCCGGCGGATATCGCGGATATATCTGGCCCGGCCGCCGGCGGAGGTGGGAGCTGCTGTCCGGGATACCGGACAGAACCCCGCCGCCGGCCCTGTCCGCACCGGTCGGGCCGCTGATTGCATGGAGTGACCCGGGACCGACCACGCGCCATGCCCAACACCTGGCCCGACCTGAGAGGAACGCGTCGATGCAGGGAGCACGCCCCGTCCGCGCCGCCCGTGGCACCAGCCTGACCGCCAGGTCCTGGACCACCGAGGCACCGCTGCGGATGCTGATGAACAACCTCGATCCGGAGAACGCCGAGCGGCCCGACGACCTCGTGGTCTACGGCGGCACCGGCAAGGCGGCCCGCGACTGGGCCTCGTTCGACGCCATGGTCCGCACGCTGACCACCCTGGAGGCGGACGAGACCATGCTGGTCCAGTCGGGCCGCCCGGTCGGCGTCATGCGGACCCACGAGTGGGCGCCGCGGGTCATCCTGGCCAACTCCAACCTGGTCGGCGACTGGGCCACCTGGCCCGAGTTCCGCCGCCTGGAGAAGCTGGGCCTGACCATGTACGGGCAGATGACCGCCGGTTCGTGGATCTACATCGGCTCCCAGGGCATCGTCCAGGGCACCTACGAGACGTTCGCCGCGATCGCCGAGAAGCGGTTCAACGGGACGCTGGCCGGCACCCTCACGCTCACCGGCGGGGCCGGCGGCATGGGCGGCGCGCAGCCGCTGGCCGTCACCCTGAACGGCGGTGCCTGCCTGATCGTCGACGTCGACCGGTCCCGGCTGCAGCGCCGCGTCGACCATCGCTACCTGGACGAGATCGCCGACGACCTGGACGACGCCGTCGCCAACGCCCTGGCCGCCAAGGATCAGCGGCGGGCCTGGTCGATCGGCCTGGTCGGCAACTGCGCGCAGGTGTTCCCCGAACTGCTGCGCCGCGGCGTGGCCATCGACATCGTCACCGACCAGACCAGCGCCCACGACCCGCTGTCCTACCTGCCGCTGGGCGTCGAGCTGGCGGACTGGCACGACTACGCGGAGCGCAAGCCCGAGGAGTTCACCGACCGGGCCCGGGAGTCGATGGCCCGGCACGTGCAGGCGATGGTCGAGTTCCAGGACGCCGGCGCCGAGGTCTTCGACTACGGCAACAGCATCCGTGACGAGGCCCGCCTCGGCGGCTACGACCGGGCCTTCGAGTTCCCCGGTTTCGTGCCCGCCTACATCCGGCCGCTGTTCTGCGAGGGCAAGGGCCCGTTCCGCTGGGCCGCGCTGTCCGGCGACCCCAAGGACATCGACGCCACCGACCGCGCCGTCATGGACCTGTTCCCGGACAACGACCGCCTCCAGAAGTGGATGCGGGGCGCCCGGGACAAGATCGCCTTCCAGGGCCTGCCGGCGCGGATCTGCTGGCTCGGCTACGGCGAGCGGGACAAGGCGGGCCTGCGGTTCAACGAGATGGTCGCCGCCGGCGAGCTGTCCGCGCCGATCGTCATCGGCCGCGACCACCTGGACTGCGGCTCGGTGGCCTCCCCCTACCGGGAGACCGAGGCCATGCTCGACGGGTCCGACGCCATCGCGGACTGGCCGCTGCTGAACGCGCTGGTCAACACCGCCTCCGGCGCGTCCTGGGTGTCCATCCACCACGGCGGCGGGGTCGGCATCGGCCGGTCCATCCACGCCGGCCAGGTGTCGCTGGCCGACGGGACCGCCCTGGCGGCGGAGAAACTGGCCCGGGTGCTGACCAACGACCCCGGCATGGGCGTCATCCGGCACGTGGACGCCGGCTACGAGCGGGCCGAGCAGGTCGCCGCCGAGCGCGGCGTCCGGATCCCGATGAAGGAGAGTCAGGTCGCGCCGTGAGTTTCGACGCGATGTGGTCGGCGATCGAGCCGATCGGCCGGGACGCCGCGTCCGGTGGGTACCGGCGGTTCGCCTGGACCCGCGCCGATCACGACCTGCGGGAGTGGTTCGCCGGCGAATGTGCCCTGCGGGGTCTGGATCTCACGACGGACCGGGCCGGCAACCAGTGGGCCTGGTGGGGCGATCCGGACGCCGCGGTCGCCGCCGGCCGGCCCGGGGTGGTCATCGGCTCCCATCTGGACTCGGTGCCCGACGGCGGTGCCTTCGACGGTCCGCTGGGCGTAGTCAGTGCCCTGGCCACCGTGGATGCGTTGCGGACCACCGGTTTCGCGCCGGGCCGGCCGATCGGCGTGGTCAACTTCGCCGATGAGGAGGGCGCCCGCTTCGGCATCGCCTGTGCCGGTTCGCGGATCATCACCGGCCAGCTCTCCGGCGACCGGGCCCGCGGGCTGACCGACGGCGATGGGGTGTCGCTGGCGCAGGCCCTGTCCCGGGCCGGCGGCTCGCCGGACGATCTGGGTGTGGATGACGAGACCCTCCGCCGAGTCGGCTGTTTCGTGGAGTTGCACGTCGAGCAGGGCCGGGCCCTGGTGGACACCGGCGAACCGGTGGCGATCGGCACCGGCCTGTGGCCGCACGGCCGGTGGCGGATCGACTTCCCGGGCGAGGCCAACCATGCCGGCACCACCCGGCTGGCCGACCGGCACGATGCGATGATCGGGTACGCGCACACCGTGCTGGCCACCCGCGCCGCCGCCGAGCATCGCGGGTGCCTGGCCACCATCGGAAAGGTGGCGGTCCGGCCCGGTGGGGTGAACGCCATCGCCAGCGGGGTGACCGGCTGGCTGGATGCGCGCGGGGCGGACGAGGCCGCGGTGCGCGCTGCCGTCGCGGACATCACCGCCGTCGCCGCCGACCACGGGGCCACCGTCCGGCGGGAGTCGTGGACGCCGTCGACGTCGTTCGACGCCGGCCTGGCCGACCGGCTGCAGGCGGTGCTGGGGCCGGACGTGCCGCGGCTGGGCACCGGCGCCGGGCACGACGCCGGCATCCTGGCAGTGCACGGCATCCCGAGCGCGATGCTCTTCGTCCGGAACCCCACCGGCATCTCGCACTCCCCGGCCGAGTTCGCCGAGCGCGACGACTGCCACGCCGGCGTCCATGCGCTGACCGCGGTCGTCCGGGACCTGGCCGCATGAGCACCTATTTCGCCCGGCACGCGCTGCTGCCGGCCGGGCCGGCGGCGGACGTGACGTTCGCGGTGGCCGATGGGCGGTTCGTCGCCGTCACGGCCGGCACCGTTCCCCCGCCGGGCGCGACCGTGCTGCCCGGCGTCGTGCTGCCCGGGCTGGCGAACTGCCACAGCCACGCGTTCCACCGGGCGCTGCGCGGGCGCACCCACGGCGGCGGCGGCACGTTCTGGACCTGGCGGGAGGGGATGTACCGGGTGGCCGCCGCGCTCGACCCGGACACCTACCTGGCGTTGGCCCGGGCCACCTACGCCGAGATGGCGCTGGCCGGGATCACCGCGGTGGGCGAGTTCCACTACCTGCACCACGCACCGGGTGGCGCCCCCTATGCCGACCCGAACGCCATGGGCGAGGCCCTGATCCAGGCCGCCACCGACGCCGGCATCCGGTTGACCCTGCTCGACACCTGTTATCTGGCCGGGGGTCTGGACGCGGACGGGCACGGACCGCTCGGCCCGGAGCAGGTGCGCTTCTCCGACGGCTCGGCGCGGCGCTGGGCCGATCGCGTCGCGCGGCTGGCCGGCAGTCGTGCGAGCTCCGACGAGGTGCTGATCGGCGCGGCCGTGCACTCGGTCCGTGCGGTCCCCCGGGACCAGCTGCCGGTCGTCGCTGCGGCCGCGGCCGGCCGGCCGCTGCACGTGCACCTGTCCGAGCAACCCGCCGAGAACGAGGCCGCGCTGGCGTTCTACGGCCGCACCCCCACCGAACTGCTGGACGAGGCCGGCGTGCTCGGTCCGGCCACGACGGCCGTTCACGCGACCCACCTGACCGGCTCCGACATCGCCACCCTGGGCCGGACGGGCACCACGTCGTGCTTCTGCCCCACCACCGAACGCGACCTGGCCGACGGCATCGGACCGGCCCGGGCGCTGCTCGACGCCGGATCGGGCCTGAGCCTGGGCAGCGACCAGCACGCGGTCATCGACCTGATCGAGGAGGCGCGGGCGCTGGAGATGCACGAGCGGCTGGCCTCCCGGCAGCGCGGCCGCTTCACCCCGGAGCAGCTGCTGACCGCCGCCACCCGGCACGACACCCTCGGCCGGCCCGACGCCGGCGCGCTGGCCGTCGGCCACCGGGCCGACCTGGTCGCGGTGCGGCTGGACGGCCCCCGGACCGCCGGGGTGGACCCGGCCCAGGTCCTGCTCGCGGCGACCGCCGCCGATGTCGACACCGTGGTGGTGGACGGTCGACCGGTCGTCACCGGCGGCCGGCACCGGCTCGGCGACGTCGGGGAGTTGCTGCGGACCGCGATCGAACCGCTGTGGAGGACACGATGAGCATCCTGGTCACCGGGATCGGCGAGCTGGTCACCAACGACCCGGCGCACGGCGGGGAGCTGGGCATCGTCGGCGACGCGGCGGTGGTGGTCGACGGCGACCGGGTGGCCTGGGTCGGTCCGGCCGTGGCCGCCCCGGCCGCCGACGACATGCTGGACGTGCAGGGGCGGGCGGTGCTTCCATCGTTCGTCGACTCGCACGCGCATCTGGTCTTCGCCGGCGACCGGGCGGCCGAGTTCGCCGCCCGCATGGCCGGCACCCCCTACGACGGCGGCGGGATCGCGTCGTCCGTGCGGGCCACCCGGGCGGCGTCCGACGACGAGCTGCGCCGGCTCGTGGCCGCGCGGATCGCGGAGATGCGCGCGCAGGGCACCGGCACCGTCGAGATCAAGAGCGGGTACGGGCTGACCGTCGACGACGAGGCGCGGGCGTTGCGCATCGCCCGCGAGTTCACCGACGAGACGACCTTCCTGGGCGCGCATGTGGTGCCAGCCGAGTACGCCGAGCGACGCGACGAGTACGTGCGGCTGGTGACCGGGCCGATGCTGGCCGCCTGCGCGCCGTACGCGAAGTGGATCGACGTGTTCTGCGAGCCGCGCAGCCCGCATGCGTTCACCGGCGACGAGGCCCGGGCGGTGCTGACCGCCGGCCGCGACGCCGGCCTGGCCCTGCGCGTGCACGGCAACCAGCTCGGCCCCGGGCCCGGGGTGCAGCTGGCGGTGGAGCTCGGCGCGGCCAGCGTCGACCACTGCACGTACCTGTCCGGCGCGGACGTCGACGCCCTGGCCGGGTCGGCGACGGTGGCGACGCTGCTGCCCGGGGTGGAATTCTCCACCCGCTCGCCCTACCCGGACGCCCGGCGCCTGCTGGAGGCCGGCGTCCGGATCGCGCTGGCCACCGACTGCAATCCGGGCACCTGCTACTCGTCGTCCATGCCCTTCGTCATCGCGCTCGCGGTGCGGGAGATGGGCCTGACCCCGGCCCAGGCCCTGCGCGCGGCGACGCTCGGCGCGGCCGATTCGTTGCGACGCGACGACATCGGCCGGCTGACGGTCGGCAGCCGGGCGGATCTGACGGTGCTGGACGCACCCAGCCACCTGCACCTGACCTACCGGGCGGGTGTTCCGCTGGCCCGGGTCCTACACCTGCCGTGATCTGTCCTACGCGGTTCCGGGCCATTGCAGGTCGATCTCGATGACCGGTAGCCAGGGCCGGGAGCTGGGTGGTCGGGGTGGGCGGCTGGTGTACCGGTGCCCGGTCGGGGTGGTCGTGACGATCGTGCCGTCCTGGGTTCGGGTGGCCCACCCGGTCAGATCCTTCGTGAGGTTGCAACGAGCGCAGCGGCCGTTGCCGTTGCCGAGGTCGGTGACCCCACCCCTGGCGACCGCGACCGTGTGGTCGGCGTGCCGGATCGGCGCTCCGCACCACGGCGTCCGGCACACCTGGTCCCGCACCGTCAGGAACATCCGGGCCACGGCCGGGAAGTCGCGCCGCCGCGCATCGGTCCCGGCCACCTGCCCCGAAGTGGCATCGGTGTACAACCGCCGCACCCACACCCGG
>NZ_JBMDXT010000376.1:0-27220 GCF_048594475.1 Nakamurella sp.
CCGGTGATCCCAATGCCGCCGGCCGCGCGTTCGCCGCGGCGACCACCTCCGGGCCGGCCCGTCCCGGCGCGGCCGGCGGGGCGGCCGGCGGTGGGGCGGCCGGCATCTGGGCGAACGAGACGCTGGCCGCTTCCCTGGCCCGCGCCGGCGACGCGGGCGCCTCGGTCGTGCTGGCCAGCGGCGCGTTCACCGGGACCGTGCAGCTCGGAGACGGCGAGATCGGCGTGCCGTACAGCGAAGTCGTCCTGACCGGTGGGTCGACGTTGGCCGGGCCGGACCTGGCGACCCCGCTGTCCGCCTGGGTCTACGGCGATCTGGCCGGGGGCGGCACGGCGGCCACCACCGGCGAGACGTCGTCGCTGTGGGCCGCCGGTGGCCGGCTGATCGCGGTGGTCGACCCGGCGACGGGCTGGCCGGGCCTGCCCGGGCCGATCATCCGGGTGGCCCCGGTCGTCGGGGACGACGTCGTCCTGGGGTGGGTGGGCTGCTGGTCGACCCAAGGCGTGCCGGCGCGCGACTTCACCGGCACCGTCCAACTTTTCGACGATCAGGGGCGGCACCCGACCGGGATGCAGCTCTCGGCCGTGCGCCTGGACGACTTCCGGGCGGCCCTGCCGGCGGCGTGATCCGGGCGGTTCAGGCGGCGGTCGGGTCGGCGACCAGCCGGCCCAGCAGCGCACCCAACTCCTCGGGAGTCGCGGCCGTCCAGCGCGCGGTCGCCCGTTCCGCCGGGGTGCCGTACCCCCAGCCGACCAGGATCGTGGGGATGCCGAAGCGGGCGGCGCCGAGGACGTCGTGGCTGCGATCGCCGACCAGCACCACCCCGGGGGTTCCCCCGGACTCCGGCGGGTGGGGACGGCGGCCCAGCGCGGTCAGCGTGTGGGCGATGACGTCGCCCTTCTCGATGCGGGTGTCGTCGTCGCTGGCCCCGCCGATGAACGTGAACGGGCCGTCGAGGTCGAAGTGCCGCAGGATGCGCCGGGCCATCCGCTCGTTCTTCGAGGTGGCCACGCCCAGCGTGACGCCCGGCCGGGCCAGGTCGCGCAGGAGGTCGGGCAGGCCCGGGAAGACCGCATTCTGCGCCCACCCCTGGGCGTCGTACCGCTCACGGTAGGCGGCCCGGGCCCGCCGCACGTCCGCCTCGCTCAGGCCCAGCCGGCGCAGCGTGTGCACGATCGGCGGGCCGACCACCCCGCGCAGGGTGGCGTCGTCGGGCGGCGGCGCGCCGACCGCCGCCAGCGCGTGCCGGAAGCAGTCGACGATGCCGGGGGCCGAGTCGGTGATCGTGCCGTCCAGGTCGAACAGAATCGTGTCCATCGCGGGACCACGGTAGCCGCCCACCGCCGCTGATCCGTCCCCGAGTGTGCAGAAGGTGCCCCTATCCCAGCGTCGAAGGGGCACCTTCTGCACACTCGCGTCCGGGGGCCGGGGGACGTTACGCTGGACCCGGCGGGCCTCACGCCCAACCCCAGACCGGTCCTCCACGCGGGCCGGCGACGCGGGGCAAAGGGGACTTCGGGAGCCTCGAGGCGCTGCTCGGCCACCATGTCCGGATGATCTTGGCTGCAGCGGCCGCGGGCGCGTGGATCCGGCGGCCACGGGATGCAGCCGGGAGGGTCCGACCATGACCGTCGCCAAGCACCTCAAGCTGCGCATCCGCCAGCGGATGGCCCGCACCGGGGAGCGGTACTCCGTCGCCCGCGCCCACGTGGTGGGCACCCCCGACCCCGGGCCGGTCGTCGACGCCGGCTGGACGCTGCGCGGGGGCACCGATCCCGACGCCGCGGCCCTGGCCGGCGTGCTCGCCCACCAGGGTGTCACCGGGCCGGCCGGCCCGCTTGACGAGGCGCTGCTGCTGGTCATCGGCGGGCTCGGCGCGGGTTACATCCTGTGGGAGTTCGACCGGGACGGCAGCCGCATCGTCGTCCTGGGCTTCGGCCATTCCTGGCAGTACTTCGACCGCCGGCTCGTCGCCACCGTGGACCGGCTCGGCCTGGACGCGACATGGACGCGGACCGGCGGGACGGTCCGCGCGGCGACGGCGCTGGCATCCACGCTGGCCGCGGGCACGCCGGCGATCGTCTGGCCGGACCGCTACCGGCTCGGCGTCCGGCACCTGCCGGACGTCCTGGACGGCCACGGCGGACACCCGGTCGTCGCCTACGCGGTCACCGGTGACCGGGTCCACGTCGACGACCGCACCCTGGCCCCGCTGACCGTCCCGGTGGCCGATCTCGACCGGGCCCGGGCCCGGGTCGGCAGCTACAAGAACGCGATGCTGGTCGTCCGGGCGCGGGACACCACCGTGCCGGACGACCGGCTGCGCGCGGCCGTGCGGGCCGGGCTCACCGCCACCGTCGAGCAGCTGGGCGGCTCCTCGACCTCGTTCGCGCTGCCCGCCTGGCGCAAGTGGTCGACGCTGCTGGTCGACCGGCGGGCGGCAAAGGGGTGGCCGACCGTGTTCGCCGACCGGCGGGGGCTGCTGGGTGCCCTGGCCGGCGTGTGGGAGGCGATCGAGCCGGCCGGAATGGCCGGCGGCCACCTGCGCGGGGTATTCGCCGACGGGCTGGAGCAGGCCGCCGCCCTGCTCGACGAACCGGCCATCGAGGCGCAGGCCCGCCGCTGGCGCGAGAGTGCCGATCGCTGGCACGACCTGGCCGAGACCGCCCTGCCCGCCGACGTTCCCGCCATCGCCCGGATCCGGGAGCTGACCGCCGCGATCACCGCCGCGGTGGCCGAGGGCGATGCGGCGGCCGCCGACCGCACCGCCGCCGCCGGCGAGCTCTGGGCGCTGCGAGCCGCGCACGCCGACACTCCCCCGCTGACGCCCGACGAGGTGGACGGCATTCTCCACGCCATGAGCACCCGGTTGGCGGGCATCGTCGACGCCGAGTCGGCCGCGGTGCGCGATCTGGGCCGGGTGCTCACGCGGTCGGAGTGAGCCCGGGCACGGGTGCGCGGCCGGCGCGGCGCGGGTGACGGTGCGCCCAGCCGCCCGGGCCGAGCCGCGAGATCCACCCGGACCACCTTCGTGAGCGGCTGACGTGGATGTCGGCGCCCGGTGACCGCGAACGCGGCGAAGGCGGGCGGTTGACGGCTCCTGGGCGCTCGGGAATAGTTAGGTATGTGCCTTACTATGACGACGAGCTCGACGCCGTGCTCCGCGCGCTGGCGGATCCGACGCGCCGGGCCGTCGTGGAGCGGCTGGCCCGGTCGCCGGCCGTCGTCTCCGACCTGGCCGCGCCGTTCGCCATGGCCCTGCCCTCGCTGCTGCAGCACCTGCGGGTCCTGGAGAACGCGGGGGTGGTGACGTCGGAGAAGCACGGCCGGGTCCGCACGGTCAGCCTGCGCCCGGGCGCGCTCGACGTCCTGCACCTGTGGCTCGGCGAGCAGCGGACACCCGCCGAACACCAGGCCGACCGGCTCGGCATCCACCTGGCCCGCACCATCGACGAAGGACCCACGACATGACCCGCGTGCGCATCGATCTGAACATCTCGCTGGACGGCTACGCCGCGCCGGACGGGCAATCGGCGGAGAATCCGATGGGCGAGGACTGGGGGCGCCTGGTCGCGGCCTACGTGGCCACCCGCACGTTCCGCCGGCGAGTCCTCGGCGACACCACCGGGGCCGGCACCACCGGGGTCGACGACGCCTACGGGGCGGCCTATTTCGAGGGCGTCGGGGCGGAGATCATGGGCGCCGGGATGTTCGGGCTGCACGCCTTCCCCGACGATCCGGATTGGACGGGGTGGTGGGGTGACGAGCCGCCGTTCCGCGTCCCGGTCTTCGTGCTCACCCACACCGCGCCCCGGCCGCCGCTGCCGATGGCGGGCGGGACCACCTTCCACTTCCGCAACGCCCCCGTCGTGGACGTGCTGGCCGAGGCGACCGCGGCGGCCGGCGGGCTCGACGTCCGGATCGGCGGCGGCGCGGGCACCGCGCGGGCGTTCCTGCAGGCCGGGCTGGTCGACGACCTGCACGTGGCGATCGCCCCCGTCCTGCTCGGCCGGGGCACCCGGCTGTGGGACGGGCTGCGAGGCCTGGACCTGACCCACCAGGTGCGGACCGAGGTCGCCGAGAGCGGTACCACCCACGTCACTTTCACGCGATAGGACGGCGATGACGATCGAGCGGCGGCTGGCCCGGTCCAGTTTCACGCTGACCCGCGACTATCCGGCGCCGGCCGGCCACGTCTGGCGGGCGTTCGCTCAGGAGGACCGCAAGCGGCAGTGGTGGGGCGCCGGCGACGCGATGGAGCCCCGGGAATGGGCCTTCGACTTCCGGGTCGGCGGGCGCGACGTCGCCGAGGGCAGGTTCCACCACGGTCCGGTCTCCCGGTACGAGGCGGTCTACACCGACATCGTCGAACCGGTCCGGATCGTCACCACCTACGACATGTGGATCGACGGGGAGCACATGTCGACGTCGTTGGCCTCGTTGGAGTTCGAGGCGATCGCGGACGGCACCCGGTTCACGCACACCGAGCACGGCGTCTTCTTCGACCGGTTCTGGGCCGACGGGCCGCAGCGCGAGCGCGGCACCCGGGGGCTGCTGGACCAGCTGGGCCGCTACCTGGCCGGCCCGGGGGCCGCGGGGCGCACCGGCAATCCGCGCCGCCACGGCCGGCCGGACCCGGCGGGCTGATCAACCCGGCCGATCGCGGGCGATCTGCCCGGGTGGCGGCCGAGATGATCAGCCCGGCACGCACCGGCGCGGGTCAGTTGGCGTTCTTCGGGGCGCGCCAGCCGGCCGCCTGCGCCTCGGCCTCGGTGCAGAACCAGCGCTCGCCGGCCGACTCGTCGATCACCGTGTCGTCGTAGCTCGGGCTCTTTCCCTTGACGTGGTAGATCTTCTCGCCCTTGCTGTTGATGTTGCCCTTGATCGAGCACCCGGCCCCGCCCGCCGGTGGCGGAGCCGCTGCGGCCTGCGGTGGCGCCTGCGCCGCCGCGGACTGCGCGGCCAGGTCGGCCGCCCGTGCCGCATCCGCGGCCGCCTGATCGGCCGCGGCCTGGGCCGCCGCGGACTCCGCCGCCGCCTGGGCCGCGGACTGCTCGGCCGCGACCCGAGCCGCCTCGGCCGCCGACGCGGCCGCGGCCTGGGCCGCCGATTGGGCGGCAGCCTCCTCGGCCGCGGACGCCGCCGCCTCGGCCGACCGGCTCGACTCGACCGACCGGCTCGACTCGGCCGCCGACGACGATGCCGCCGCCGCCGATGCCGCGGACCGGCTGGATTCCGCCGACCGGCTGGACGACGCGGCCGACGAGGCCGCGGCCGCCGCCGCTGACGCCGCGCTCGCGTCGGCCGCCGCCGCGACCGACACCGAGGTACCGCCCTCGGGCGCGGCCACGCCCGTCCCTCCGCCGCAACCCGCGGCCAGCAGCAGCAGTGCCGCCGCGCCGAGCCCCGTCAACGTGCGGAGCGGTCGATCGTGCATGCGTCCCCCTTGACGTCCCACCGGACCGGCGCGCCACCAGGGCCCCCGCACGGGCGCGCACCGCAGCGTCCCATCCGGCCCGGGGTCGCGTCGCCACCCCACGGGGTGACAACCACTTCGCGCAGCGACGACCAGAGCGGTCAGGCTTCGGCCGGGAACCGCACCACCCACCGCGGGCCCTCGGCGACGACGGTGCCGCCACCGCTGCCGGCGACATCGGCCAGCGCGACCGGCACCGGCCCCGGGCGACCCGGCTCGAGGACCAGGACGAGCAGGTCACCGGCCACGGTCAGCTCGACCCCGTCCAGCGGCCCCGCCTCCACGGCCGCGACGACGGCGCCCTCGACGGCGATGGCCACGGCCGGCGCGGGCGGCCGGCGCGTGAGCGCCGGCGTCACGATCACCCGCACGGGGCCGCCCGAATCGCTGAGCCGGGCGGCCAGGGCGGCCTCCAGCCCGATGGACTCCAGCACGTCCGAGTGCACGCCGTGGGACAGGTCGCGCAACGCGGCCAGCGACCGGCCGACCTCGTCGACCAGCTCCGTCCAGGCCGGGCTGCCGGGCGGCGGCGGGTCGGCGGCCAGCGCGTCGAGCCGACCGCCGATGCCGGTCAGCTCCGGGACCAGGGTGGTGCGCAGCGTGCGTTCCAGGCGGGCCAGTTCGTCGTCCCGGACTCGGGCCATCCGCCGCCGGGACTCGCGCAACTGGTCGGCGACCACGGCGAGATCGTCGATCTTGGCCCGCAGGCCGGCCTCCAGGCGCAGGTTGCGGAACACGAGCGCGGCGTGCTCGCTCAGCCCGTTGACCACCTGCCGGTCCCGCCGGCCCAGCGGCCGGTCGGGGGCGGGACGGATGCGGATCACGCCGAAGCGGTGCCGCCCGTCGCTGATCGGTGTGGTCACCGTCGGGCCGCCGGGTCCGGGGTCGTCCCCGGCCGCGCCGGCGGCCATGGGTGCGCCGGCCTCGTCGTGCAGCTCGATGACGACGGCCCGGGCGCCGGTCGAGCGCCGGCAGGCGTCGGCGATCTCGGCCAGCGTCGCGTCCGACCCGGGGCTGTCGGCCAGCCGGCGGCTGAGGTCGGCCAGCGCCTCGTACGGTTCGAGCCGGACGCCGTAGGCGAGCCGGTCGGCGACCCGGACCACGTGCGCCCGCAACGGTTGGAACAGGCACGCGGCGATCGCGCTGGCCAGCAGCACCGGCCAGAACCCGTCGACCACCCCGCCGACGGCGCCGACGACCAGCACGTAGCCGGCCCCGACGACCAGGGTGGCGCCCAGCAGCAGCCAGGCGCGGTTGAGCACCAGCCCGATGTCGTAGAGCCGGTACCGCAGCACGGCCACGGTGATGGCCAGCGGGAACGCCAGCTCGGCCAGGAACAGTGGCAGGTGGGTGGCCTCGCCGCGCGGGATGTCGAGCACGAACTGCGCGGTGACCAGCCACAGGATCGCCAGGGCGAACGGCACCGCGGCGACGATGAACCACTGAATCTGGAGCCGCTCCACCCCGTGGGACCGGCGGCGGCGCAGGAACAGCGAGACCACCCCGGCGACCACGGCCGCGTCGACCAGGACCAGCCCGGCCACGAACAGCACGGTGGACGCGGGCCCGGGCTGCGGATCGACCTGGGCGTAGGTGGCCGCCTCCAGCAGCGGCGGCGTCGACCAGCACAGGCAGCCGACGACCGCGGCGGCCACCGCGACCCACCAGCCCCGGCCCAGCAGCCGGCCGCGCGGGGCGAGCAGCAGGATCAGCGCATTGGCGGCGAACGGGATCTGGGCGCCCAGGAACGAGGCGAGCCAGCCGGAGATCAGCGCGGCCGTCGACGATCCCGGGCCGCCGTCGAGCAGGACCCACCCGCAGTAGGCGTCCAACGCCAGCGCCAGCGAGGTGGTCAGGCCGGGGATCAGCAGCAGCCAGCCGATCGGCTGCCGGCGGTCGCGGGTCACGATCAACCCGCCCATCACCGCCGACACCACGCCGGTCAGGGTGATGACCGGCCAGCCGTGGTCGATGAAGCCGAACGAGGTGAACAGCCGGCCGCGCAGGCCCATGCAGACCGTGTCGAAGATCGCGGCCAGCACGGTGAGGCCGATCGCCCAGCGCACGGCGGGCCGGCCGACCGGGCGGGCGGGCGCGGGTTCGCTCGGGGCCGGCGCGGTGGGGGCGCTCATGCCGCGGTCGGGTCCGCGTCGGGCCGCTCGGGGACGCCGGCCGGCCCATCCGGCGATGCGCCGTCCGGGGCCGGCAGGACGACCGGCGCCGGGGCGTCCGGCGGCGGGGCGTCCGGCGGCGGGAGCGCCCGCGCCGAGGCGGCCGGCGGGGAGAGTGGCGGCGGCAGGAGTGCCCGCGCCGAGCTGGCCGGGGCGGCCGCGCCGACCGGGATGGCTGGGACGACCTGGTTGACCGTGCCACCTGGGACATCCGGGACGGCGCGGGCGACCGGGCCGAGGGCGGTCGCCGGCACGCCGGCGGTCAGGACGGTGCCGGCGCCGGGGGCGGCGGCGACGGTCAGGGTGCCGCCGACGTCGTCCAGCCGGGCCCGCGCATTGGCCAGGCCCGTCCCGGCCGGGGCGACCGCCGGGTCGAACCCGCGGCCGTCGTCGCGGACGCGGACCGTCAGCCGGTCGCCGGTGTGTTCGATCCGCACCTCGATCCGGCTCGGGGCCGCATGTTTGGCCGCGTTCTGGATCGCCTCCAGCACGACGAAGTACAGCGCGGTCCGGCCCCGGAGGCCGGCCCGGGTGCCGGCGTCGGGCGGGTCGGCGGTCAAGATGATCGGGATGGGTAGCCGGGCGGCGGCGTCCCGCAGGGCCGCGGTGAGGTCGCCGGCCGCCGGGTCGGCCGGGTCCGGCGCCGGGTCGAGGGCGGCCGGGTAGAGGGACCGGGAGATCCGGCCGAGCTCGGCCCCGGTCCGGCGGGCCAGCCCGGCGGCGTCGGCCAGGGCGGCCCGGGTCCGATCCGGCGACCGGTCGGCGGTGCGGGCGGCCAGCCGGACGGCCAGGCCCAGCGCGATCAGCTGCTGCTGGGCGCCGTCGTGCAGGTCGCGTTCGATCTGCCGCCGCTCGGCCCGTTCGGCGACCAGCTGGGCGGACCGGGCGGCGCGCAGCCGCGCGGCCTGCCGTGCCAGTTCGGCCTCCCGCTGCCGCAGGCTCTCCTGCCGGGCGAGCATCACGAGCACCTCGCCGGCCTGGTCGGCGTAGGTGGCCAGCAGCCGGTTCTCGACCGTCGAGCGCCGCTCGGCATGAGGGTCGAGCAGCACCAGCCGGCCGACCTCGACGCCGGAATGCCGGATCGGGTGCACCTCCACCGGCTCGTCCGGCGCCCGGCCGGCGGACGGGCCGGCAGCCGCCTCGGGGGCCGCGCCGGTCGACGGGCCGGCGGCCGGCCCCGGCGGCCAGGCGGCGGCGAGCTGCCGCTGCCCGTCCACCTGCAGCCAGAGTTCGGCCCGCCGCACCCGCAGGGCCTCGGTCAGCAGCCGCACCATGTGCCCGGGCAGCTGCTCGGCCGGCACCTGCGCGGCCAGGCTGCGGGGCAGCTGGCGGACCAGGTCCAGCGGCGGGTCGGCGACGGCCAGCCGGCGGCGCCACCACCGCCGGCTGCGCCGGTACACCGGTTGCAGCAGGACCGCGACGACGACGGTGGCCAGGACGAGCGACACCCCGGACGGCGGGTGGTCCATGCTCGACCCGGTGCCCAGCAGCACGGCCAGGTAGATGCCGACCACGGCGGCGACCACGACGAGCAGCGTCGCCGCCTGCGCGGCGACGGCCCGGGCGGTCATGCCGGACGGGGTGCGGCCGGCGGGCTCCCCGGTCGGGCCGGCGCGACCTGCAGGTGGGCCAGCACGGCCGCCACCCGCCGGTTCGTCTCCCCCTCGTCGGTCAGGCCCAGCTTGGCGAAGACGCCGCCGATGTGCTTCTCCACCGACCGTTCGCTCAGGTGCAGCGTGCGGGCGATCGCACCGTTGCTGCGGCCCGTCGCCATCTCGGCCAGGACCCGCTGTTCCCGCTCGGTCAGGTCGGCCAGGCGGGCGTCGGTGGTGCGCCGCAGCAACCCCTCGATGACGACCGGGTCCATCGCCGACCCGCCCCGGGCGACGGTGCGCAGGGCGTGCACCAGCTCGTCGGTGTCGTAGACGCGGTCCTTGAGCAGGTAGCCGAGGCCGGCCGCGCCGTCGGCCAGCAGCCGTTCGCACCACTGGGTCTCGAGGAAGGAGGACAGGACGACCACGCCGACCGTCGGGTGCTCGGCGCGGATCCGGCGGGCCGCGTCGATGCCCTCGGTGGTGAACGTCGGCGGCATGCGCACGTCGGTCAGCACGGCGTCGGGACGGTGGCGGCCGACGGCGGCGAGCAGGTCGGCGGCGTCCCCCACGCCCTCGACGACGGTGACCCCCGCGTCGGTGAGCAGCGCGGTCACGCCCTCGCGGACGAGGAAGCTGTCGTCGGCCAGCACCACCCGCAGCGCCACGCCCGCAATGTACCGGACCGCCGACCACGTGCGGTTTCCCCGCGCGCGCAGCCGCCGGCGACGGTGCGGCCGGCCGCACCGGAACGGCGGCCAGCACGCTGGCGCGCGACCGGGGGCGGCCCGCACCGTGGGCTCATGTCTCGCCGACTCGCCATCGGAGCGTGCCTGCTCACGCTTGCCACCGTCACGGCCTGCACGTCGTCGTCCGGTTCGTCCACCACGTCCGGTTCATCCTCCGCCGCGAGCTCACCCGCCGCATCCTCGGCGGCCGGCTCGGCGCCGGCCTCCGGTGCCGCGGGCTATGTCGAGGGCGCGGCACTCGATTTCGGCGCCTGCGCGCCGAGCGAGAACCCCGCGGTCGACCTGACCGGCTTCCAGTGCGCGACCGCGACCGTCCCGCTGGACTGGCAGGACCCGAGCGGCACGACGATCTCGCTGGCCGTGGTCAAGCATCCCGCCGGGAATGCGGCCCAGAAGATCGGCACGCTGATGTTCAATCCGGGCGGTCCGGGCGGCACGGGCACCGCGGAGTTCCCGCAGTGGATCGACGCCTTCCCGACCGAGCTGCGGGACCGGTTCGACATCGTCAGCTGGGATCCGCGCGGCGTCGGGCAGAGCACCGCGGTGCAGTGCTGGGACACCCCCGACGAGATGGGCGAGGCGGTCGGGCCGGTGAGCGGCTACCCGACCGACGACGCCCAGAAGCAGGCCTGGTTCTCGCAGATGGCCGCGATCGGCCAGGCCTGCGGCGCCCGCAACGGCGACCTGCTGGCCCACGTGTCGACGGCCGACACCGCACGCGACCTGGAGGCGCTGCGCATCTCGCTCGGCGACGAGAAGCTGAATTACCTGGGCGTCTCGTACGGCACGTTCCTCGGTGCCACCTACATGAACCTGTTCCCGGACGCCATCCGGTCGATGGTGCTGGACGGCAACGTCGACCCGACCAACTGGACCAACGGCGGGCAGCCCGCCACGACCAGCATCAACCAGCGGATCGGCACCGATCGCGGCATCGCCGACGATCTGGACGCCTTCTTCACCCTGTGCGGGCAGGCGGACACCTCGGCCTGCGCGTTCTCGGCCGGCTCCGCCGAGGCCACCAGGGCCAAGTACGACCAGATGCTGACCCAGCTGGACGCCCAGCCGGTCACCATGCCGTCCGGCCGCACCATCGGCGGTCAGGATCTGGCCACCGACATGGGCAACGCGATGTTCATCGTGCAGCCGGACTTCGGCGCGCAGGGCTGGAGCGGCACCGCGAAGGTGCTCCAATCGGTGTACGAGGCCGTGAACGCGCCGGCCGCGTCAGTCTCGTCGGCCGGGGCGTCGGCGAGTGCCTCGTCGGCGGGGACGTCCTCCTCGGCTGCGCCGGCGACGTCGGGTGGATCGTCGTCGGGTGACTCGTCGTCGGGTGCGGCGACGTCGGGTGGATCGTCGGCCGCGCCGGCCACCCAGACCTATGCCGGACCCGAACAGGCCTGGTCGGTGATGTGCGGGGACGCGGCGGTGCCGCCGCAGTCGGCGTGGCCGGCCATCGGCGACCAGACGCTGGCGACGTACGGTCCCACCTCGGCCGGTCTGGTGTGGGGTGACGCGGTCTGCGTCGACTGGCCGACCCACGCCGCGCAGCCCTACCTGGGTCCGTGGAATGCCGATCCCGGCGTCACGGTGCTGCTGATCGGCAACACCCACGACCCGTCGACCCCGTTCAGCAACACCGAAGGCATGGCCACGCTGCTGCCGCGGACGAGCCTGCTGACGGTCGAGGGCTACGGGCACACCATGCTGCTCAACCCGAGCAGCTGCGGATCGCAGTACGAGGCCGCGTACTTCATCGACGGCACCCTCCCACCGGCGGGGACGGTGTGCCAGCAGGACGCCGCGCCGTTCTCCCGGTGACCGCGCACCTGCGGGCCCGGGCCGGTTCGGCCGCCGTGGCGGTCGCCGCCCTGGTGGCGCTGTCCGCGTGCACCGCCGGCGGCGGGGACTCCCCCGGCTCGTCCCCCGCGCCGTCCACCGTGTCGTCCACCGCCGCATCCACGGCCGGCGCCCAGGGCTCGGCGACCGGATCATCGGCCGCCGCCGGGCCGGGCCCGGACGTCCCGGTGCCCACCCTGACGTGGTCGGCGTGCCCGCCCGCGGCCGACGGTGCTGCCAGCACCGCCGGTTTCGACTGTGCGACGGCGGCCGTGCCGATGGACTACGGCGACCCGACGGCCGGGCAGTTCGACCTGGCCGTGATCAAGCACCCGGCCACCGACCCGGGCACCAAGGTCGGCACCCTGTTCTGGAACCCCGGCGGGCCCAGCGACGCCGGGACGCAGTACCTGCCCGCGTCGATCGGCGGCTTCCCGGAGGCCGTGCGGGCCCGGTTCGACATCGTCAGCTGGGACCCGCGCGGCATGGGCGGCCGCACCACGCCGGTCGTCCAGTGCTTCCCCGACGAGGCGGCCGAGCAGGCGTTCCTGGCCGATCCGGACTTCGCCGTGATCCCGCGCACCGACGCCGAATTCGCCGCGTTCGACGCCAAGCACGCCGCCCTGAACGTGCAGTGCGGCCAGCAGGCCGGCGATCTGCTGGCCCACGTGTCGACCGCGGACAACGCGCGCGACCTGGACCTGCTCCGGCAGGCCGTCGGCGAGGACACCCTGAGCTACTACGGCACCTCGTACGGCACGTTCCTGGGGGCCACCTACCTGAACATGTTCCCGGACCGGATGCGGGCGGCGGTGCTGGACGGCGCCGTCTCGCCGACCGCGTGGGGCGGCAACGACGCATCCGAGGCGTCCCTGAGCACGTTCCTGCGGATCGGCTCCGATCTGGGGGCCAAGGAGACCGTCGACGAGTTCATGCGCCAGTGCGGGGCGGTGGACGTCACCGCCTGCGCGTTCTCGGCCGGCTCGCCCGAGGCGACGCTGGCCAAGTGGACGGCCCTGCTCGATCAGCTCCGGGCGACCCCGGTGACCCTGGAGGGTCAGCCGCTCGACGATCGCGGGATGCTGACCCTGGTGCAGGGATCGATCTACCTGCTGACGCCCCTGGACGGATTCGGCCGGTTCCCCGGCTGGCCGGCGGTGGCCGAGGTGGTGCAGCAGGCGTGGACGGCGGCCCAGCAACCCGCGCCGGCCGGCGGCAGCGCGGCCGGCACTCCGGCCGCGTCAGCGGCGACGTCCCCGACATCATCGGCGACACCGCCCGCGACACCGTCCGGGACTTCACCGGTCTCGTCGGGCGCCGGGAGCGGGTCGACCTACGTCACCAGCCTGGGGCGCCAGCTCTCCGTGGTGTGCGGGGAAAGCCCCAACCCGACGACCGCCGCCGCGTACGACGCCGCCGCCCGGGCCAGCGCCGAGCGCAGCCAGCTCTCCTACTGGCCGTGGGTGGCCTTCTGCCTCGACTGGCCGGCGCAGGCCGCCGACGCCTACCGCGGCCCGTGGAACACCCCGACCCCGGCCCCGGTGCTGGTGGTGGGCAACACGTTCGACCCGGCCACCCCGTACAGCAGCTCCCAGGCCATGGCCGCCGCCCTGGCCGACGGGCACCTGCTCACCGTCGACGGGTTCGGGCACACCGAGCTGCTGAACCCGAGCGCCTGCGCCCAGCAGCACATCGCGGACTACCTGCTGGACGGCACCGTGCCCGCCGACGGCACCCGCTGCGCGCAGGACCGGGCGCCGTTCGCGACGGGGTGAGCGGCGGGCCGGCCTGACGGACGGGCACCGGTGACCCCGCGCCCGGCCCGGGCATACGGTCGGGTCGCTCACCCGTCCGGGTGACGACACGCAGGGAGGTCCGATGAGGGTTCGCAGATGGTGCGCGGCGACGGTGGTCGCCGTTCTCCTGTCCATCGGCCTGGCGGCGCCGGCCGCCGCGATCACGGGCGGCGAGCCCGACGGGAATCGGCACCCCAACGTCGGGCTGATCGTCTTCTACGACGCCGACGGCCGGTTCCGCTGTTCGGCCACCCTGGTGACACCGACGGTGCTGATCACGGCCGCCCACTGCACCAGCGGCACGCTCGGCCGGACGCTCGTCACGTTCACCTCCGTGATCGCCGACCAGCCGCCCAGCGGCCTGCCGGTCGCCGCGGACCCGAGCGTCGGCTACACCCTCGAGGAGCTCGCCGCCGCCGGCTACCTGTCGGGCACCGCGCTGACCCATCCCCAGTACTCCGACTTCACCGATCCGCGGAACTGGAACGACGTCGGCGTCATCGTGCTGGACCGGCCCGTGAACGGCGTGACGCCGGCCCCGATCGCGCCCCTCAACCAACTCGACCGGTACGCCCAGCCCGTCCTCAACCGCACGAACTTCGAGGTGGTCGGGTACGGGACGGAGGTCCGCAAGCCCGAATCCGGCCCGCAGAAGCCCGAACCCATGAGCTACCCCCTGCTGCGCCGGTACACGACATCGCCCGGCCAGAAGCTCACCTCGCAGATCCTGCAGCTCAACGGAAACCCCAACGACGTGCGCGGCGGCGGTGGCACCTGCTTCGGCGACTCCGGCGGTCCCGTCCTCCTGGGCGGCGCCATCGTGGCCGTCACCAGCTACGGCTACACCGACAACTGCCGCTACCTCGGCGGGTACCAGCGGGTGGACATCACGGTGGTCCAGGACTGGCTCACCTCGGTCGGCGCCCTGAGCTGACCGCAGTGCCGCACCGGTCCGGGGTCCGGACCGGTGCGGCCGGCCGCGCGCCGGCCGTCGTCGGCCGGGCCACTCAGCGGAACGCGGAGCTCGTGATCAGCACGGCACGGGCCAGCACACGGTATGGCCGGTATCGCTGTCGAAAGCACACTTGCGGCACGTGACGATGCCCAGCACCTCGTCGTCGACCCCACCGCCCGGGAACTTCATCTGCATGTCGAAGATGTCCAGCCCGTCGGCGGCGTTCATCGCCTCGACGGCCACGATCTTGTTGCCGGCCCACCGCAGGACGGCGTTGGAATGGCCGACGGGAACGACGACGTCGCCATCACCGCTGGCCGGCCGCGGCGCCTCGTCGACCAGTTCGATCGTCCTGATCTTGTTCTTGGCCATCGTGCGAACCCCCTTTGTCGCTCTCCACACCTTTGTGGAGAATGGAAAAAGAGTAGGATTCTTGCCCGGTCGCCGGCCACCGATTTAATGCTCATTCAGCTTTTCCGATCACCGATTCGTGGCGGCGGGATTGTCATCGCGTAGCGGGTTCGGCGGCCCATCGACACGGACGGCCGAATGGGTTGGCCTGCCGCTGTGGCTCACGGCGTTGCCGATGGTGCGCGAATCGGGGTCGAATCACCGTCGATGAAACCGCCACGCCGACACCCGCCGCCAAAATGGTGGCGACCTCGTCGTTCGTCAGAATGACCGAGCCGTCGTGTCCGCTGATCCCGGCGCGTGTCCTGTCCAGTCGGCCACCAGCAGGATCGACGATTCCTTCAACCCTGACGCCGCTGAACGGGGCGGCGTCGGCCCGGACCCGGGTGATCGCACTGCCGACGGGTTCGGAGTCGCTCAGGTCAGCTATGGCCACGCGCTGCGCCACTGGTCGGCCACCTCCCGCGGCGGCGGTGCCCTCGGTCGGGGGTCCCGGGTAGCGGCAGCAGGCCTGTCGGTCGCGCATTGACACGACACTCGCTCCGCTCGTCGCGTGCGGAAGTTTCGGACGCGGCGAGGACTTGATCCTGGTACGAATGCCGCGCGCCGTCCTGCCGATGGCGCCCGAACGCCGGAGGCCGCTGTGGACGAGAACACATCCGTCGCGCTGCATCGCAGCCAGGTGATCGACCTGACCACGACCGGGCGACGAACCGGCCGACCCCGGAGAATCGAGATCTTCCTGCACGACAAGGACGGTCAGTTGTTCATCACCGGCATCCCCCGGGCCGACCGCACACGCGACTGGATCCACAACATCACCGCCGACCCCCGGGTGGTCGTGCACCTGAAAGACTCTGTGGCCGCGGATATTTCGGCGACGGCCCGGGTGGTCACCGACCCGGCCGAACGTCGCCCGCTGGTGGAGGCCGCCGCCCGGCAGTGGGGTCGCACCGACGTCGACGAGATGGTGCGGCACAGCCCCCTCATCGTCCTGACCGTGGTCACCGAGGGCGCGCACGGACGGGACGGGCAGCACGGCTCGCGGTGACTCGCGGCCCGATCGGGCACCCGCCGTCAAAAGCCACAGCAGGAGGAGCGCCTGCGGGCCGGTGACGGCGGTGCCAAGCATGGGCGGGAGGCGACAAGTGCCGAGGGATGCACGGCACCGCGGGACTTGCGACGATGGGTTCCATGCCCGGCCCGCGCCCGTGTCCCGCCAGCCACTCGGTCGCTGTCTGCAGCGGGCCGTCAGGCACCCCAGGCGGTCTTGGCCGCGCCGGAACGCACGCGACCAACGATGACTGGGCGGGACGGTGACCTCGCAGACCCCGGACACGATCCATCTGGATGGCGAGTCGTGGCTGTTGCTGGCCACTCCGCTCGACCAGTATCTGGCCGAGGCCGGCCTGCGCGAATGGTTCGTGGCGCCGAACACCGCGAACTGGCGTGGGTATGTGGCCGGGTGGCGGGTCGATGAAGGCGGCCGGTTGTTCCTTGATGAGATCACCGCGACGGTCCGTGGTCCGGGTTCGGAGATCCGGACGGTGCGCGGATCCGCGGTGTTGCGGGGAGTCAGCCTGCCGATGCCGGCGACGTTCGTCAGCGGCCGGTTCCGGGCGGCCCGAGGAGATCAGATGAGCCACGTCCACTCCGGCTTCGACAGCAGCTGGGCGGAGGAGATGCTGCTCGACGTCGATCGGGGTCGGCTCCGGACTCGCGTCACGATGGCACCGCCATCGGCCAAGGGAAGGGCCGGGCCCTACCAGTTGCACGAACCGTTGCTGTCCGGGTTGTCCGGTGGTGGGTTCGGCGAGGTCGTCACGGCGACGGACCTGGACGGCCGGCCGGTCGTGGCAAAGCTGCCTCGACCGCGCGCCGGAGCGGGCCACACTGAGAGGTGGCTGGACACCCCGGCCGGGCCGCGGCCCGCTCACCTGCCGGCGCAGGTTTTCCGGGGCGACTCCGGGGTTCTGCGCCCCACCGAGGTGGGACTGGCGCTGACCACGGCCATCCTGCACCGTGAGGCGGACCTGCTGGAACGCGACGGCGGCCGGTTGCTGCCCCGGTCGCTGGGCCTGTGGCCGCACCACCCGTCCGGGTTCGACACCCTCGTCATGGAACGACTGATCGGTGAGTCGCCCAGCCGCGCCGTGGACGTGCTGGCCGTGCTGGAAGCTTTGGCCGACGCGGTGGACCGGGGAACGTTCGACGCCCACGGGGACGTCAAGCCCGAGCATGTGTTCATCGCGGACGGCATCGTCCGGATGTGCGATCCGGCACCGCGCTTCGACGATCCGGAGTATCGAGGCCTGACCCCGGCGTACAACCCACGGGCATGGACCGGGGCGGCCGCCGACGTCGCGGCCTGTGCGGTCATGCTCCGCTACCTGCCGACTGCTGCCGGTGACGGACACCCCGGTTGGCGCTGGTGCGCAGCGGTTCTCGACGAACCGACCCCGCCCGCATGGAGCACCTCGCACCGCGCCGCCCTCACCGAACTGCGCCGCGACCTGACCGGCCCACCGGCGTTCCCGCCACCCGGATGGTCGGTTCCTGCGATGCCCACGATGCTGGCCTCGTCGAGCGACCCACAAGCCCGGGCGGTGACCATCCCACTCCGAGCGGGTGTCGGTGGTCGCCCGCCCGGAGCGGTCCAAACCCCGTGGCCGGCGCCGCCGATCACCGGGCCGCTCCTTGGGATGGGCCACGCCTGGGGGGTACTGGCGCTGGTGTTCCGGGCATCGGTGATCGAGCCGGTCGACCTGGCGGACGGAGGTCCGGGCGCGGTCTTCGTGCCGGCCTCCGAGCACGCGGCGAACGCGTTGGATGCGATCATCACCGCCGTGTCGACGACCGTGGCCGGGTCCGCGCGCCGGTTCGGTGTGTCCCTGTGCCCGCCTCCCGCCGCACCGTTGAAGGTTCGCCGGGTGACACACCACGGCAGGTCCGGGTTCGTCGCCCACCCCTCGATGTCGCCGCCGGTTGGGGCGGCAGGCGCCGATGACGACACCGCCCCGTCCTTCGTGGCATCCGCCCGGGCGGCGTTGGCCGGCATGCGGATGGCCGAGACGTGCCGCCTGCTGGAGTCGGCGGTGCAACGGCTTGAGCTGACCCCGGACCCACAGGCGGCCAGCGGCGTCGTTGCCGTCGCGCAGGAGATGGAGAGGACCCTGACCATCCTGCGCGGGCACGTGGGTGACGCGCTTCCGGGCCGTCAGAGGCAATAAATCCACCTCAGCAGCTCAGGAAGAGAAGGGACGACCTCGATGTGGTGGCGACGCCCGTCCGACGGCTCACCGGAGGATGGCCGGCCGCCCTACGGCTCGGCGGAACCGCCGCCCGCGAGGTCGCGGCCGGCGGCCTTCACCCGACCGGCCGGGCCGGTCACCGCCCAGCAGGCGATGGTTTGGGACATCATCGAGGGGTGGGAGCCCGAGTACGAGGACCCCGTCGGAGTGCTGCACCACCTCAAGCGCCTCGCCCGCAGGCGGGGCGGACCGGATGACGTGCCGCTGACCGACCTGGGCCTCGGCCGGCAGGACGGCGCGATCGTCCGGTTCTTCGCCGGGGTCTCGCCGGTCGCGGCCCGGCGGAGAACCTCGGCCGCAGGCTTCCTGCTTCTCGTCGCTCTGGATGCCGAGCCGCCGAGCGTGATGCCGGAGATCATCGTCGTTACCCCCGACCTTCAGCCGCGTATCACCACCGCCGAGGCGGAGTCCTCCCCTCCCGCCTCGGACCAGGCGTGCACCGTCGTCGAGTACGCGCGGCGGGGCCCCGCCTCGGGTGAGCGGGTCGTCCATCGGCTGACGCAGACCGCTGCCGACCTCGATTCAGTGTTGCGAGCAGCGCTCGCCGCCGGGTGACGTGGCACAGCGACCTACTCCGACACCTGACCCGGAAAGTGGATTCTTGCTACCTCGGGTCTGCCCTCGGCGAGATTGGTGGTCAAGGTCGAACCCAATGACCTCTTCGGTGTGAACGCTGTTTGAGACCGAACTCCACTGGGCTGTCAACGCAAACGCCAAGGTCAGGAGCCTGACTGGCTTCGGTGCGGAACAGCAGGCGTCGAAGATCGCGATGCCCTTCTGATGCCCCTCCACGAACGATCAGAGGCGACGGCACCAGCAGAGTAGGAGCCGCCCACCCCACCCCACTCGCCTCGTCATGACTGTACGCTCGGCAACTATTCGGAATTCCGAGGCATTGCTTTAAGAGGGCGTGCGCGAAGATCGCCGGGCCGTCCCCGGGACACGCAACCTGGAACTGGAACACAGCTGTGGGAACCAGCCGATGGGGTCATGTCAACCGGAACGAATCCGAACCGCAGCAACGGTCATTAGGGCGTCGTACGCGAAGTCCCATCCAGGTCGATTCTGATATCTGTCTGCGGCTTCGTATTGCTGCTCAGAACAGATCGATCGTAGTCGTTCCCTGATCAGGTCGGAAATTGGTCCTACGTTCTGGGCGAACTTGGCCAACGCATTGCCCACGGCCCTCCGTACGTCGTCATCCTCATCTGCGAACCGCTCCAGAACAAAATCGAGGTCTCGGGTCTGAACCTCAGACAGATGGCCCAACACCTCGATCAATTTTTGACGACTCCTCCAATCAAGCGGGCTTGGGAAGAACCAGTCCTGCATTCTTCGTGCCACGGCCGCGGAAAGTTCCAAATCCCGACGTAGCAGCCAGCAAACTGTAATCAAGACTCGAAGTGAGGGCGGATCTTGCTGAATAGCTTGCAACTTGCTTTTGTGCACCTCTGCCAGGGATCCAGTTTCATGAATTACATCTGCACATTGATGAAAAACAATTTCAGGACTATTGTCCAGCGCGACCAAGTCAATTAATGTGTCACAGGCATCACTTTGATTTGTGAAAGATCCGAACGCACGAGCGGCATCGACACGAACGTCTACTGGCACATCTGCCTTATGTAAAATTTCTACGAGATAGTCTCGACCCTCGTCAGGCACCTTGCCGCATATACGCCCTACGACCCCAGCAGCCGCCACCCGTATCCGATCAGCGTAATTTTCGCTTAGCAGAACCTCACGCACTCGTTCGACGACTGCTGGCTGTTCTGCAAGACGGGCGAGAACCTCTACAGCACTCGACCGCGTTCTTTCACTTAGATCCGAATCGTTTACCATGGCCATGATCGATTCCAACGCTTCTGGCGGGAGCTCGAGGTCGTGACCAAAAACGATCAGACAAGCCCTCCTAAGCTGCTCCGGCGCATCTTGGCTGATCATTGCATTCCAGACGACTTCTGGCTTGCCTGCTTCTGGCAGGGCAGCTATAGCAATAGCCACGTCCATACCCGCATTTCCTCCGCTCGCCGTGCGCCGCAAGGCTTTCCCGATCAATTTTGGGAAGTCCGTGGGAGGGCTAAGCGTCGCCCCTAACCGCCATAACGCAGTCGAACGGAGTGCTTCGGGCAGATTCTCGTTCTCAACGAGACCTACCAGAGTTCTCTTGGTCGATTCTTCGTCGGTATCGAACAGCGCCCAAATTGCCCGCTCACGCAACGGCACCGATGTGCCGGCATCCTCAAGTACCCGCAGAAGGGGAACATACAGTTCGGCTCTTAAGTGAAAAGCCCGGTCTCGCACAGCTTCTGCGGCTAATACCACCAACTCTGGCGAACTGGCGGGGTCTTGCCCGATGGCTAAGACCAGGTTCACAAGAGTTTGTAGCGCCTCCGCCGCGACGGCGATGTTCGGACCATCAGGAAGGATCTTTACTAGTAGCGCGAAACGGTCGGGTTGGTCCTTCGATAAAGACTGAGACATAGCCGCTGTCTCAGTGAGTAGGATTCCCGCCGCTCTGGTGTCACCGAGCCCGCTTAATCTGAGTCTAAGTGCGTCATTGAAAGCAGAGAAACGACACCGTGACTTTGGGTCGAACCATTCGGTGACTGCCTGTCGCATTAAGCTTCGAACAGTTGCCGTCTCGAGTGGAGGCCCGTCTGCAACGACGCGTAGCGCGAATCGGAAGTCACGACCAAGAAGATCCTCGTCCTCGGAGTCGTTGGGAACCGCCCCGTACACCGCGGTGGTCATCAGGAGCTGCACCTCCTCGGGCTGCTCGCGACCGACCAGACCAAGTCCTAGTAAAATGGGCTCGTCGTAACGGGGATTATGCAACCGGCGTCGGAACCGCTCTGCGCGACCCTGAGCTGTCCCTTCAAAGGCAAGCGAACGCCCGGCGTAGTACTCCTCAAATGTCAAGTGATTGAAGCCGTACCGACCCGGCGAGCGTTCAGTAAGCAAGCCGGTATGCACGTCAATCTTCGTTATGAGCTCCTGAATCGCCAAACCTACGGTCGACTCCGATGGATTTGCAGAAACCAGTATCGTCGCATCCCATTCAGCACCGACCAATTTCGCCCACAATGGCCCCAAGACCTCGACTAGTTCACGACTGGTAACAGAGCCCTCTGGCCGAAATTCGTGCATCCATGCACCCAGCCGGGTCAGCCATGCTGTCAGCATCTGATCATCGGGTAAATCGGCCTCTGGAACACCCTGAACACTGCGCCAAGTCCTGGCTAGTGCTTCGGACACCTCGACGTATGCGTCGACCCTTCGATGGGGCAAGCGGCCGCGCGCCTTATGGACCAGGACCAAGGCTGTCAGCAATAGAGGGTTGGCGGCCAACCGACGAACCCCACTATTGGCGCGAAGTGCGTCGAGGAGGGCCTCAACTTCCGCTGTGGCGTTTATATATGCCGTTTCCTGCGACTGGTCCGGCGCATCTGCTCGCTCCACAGCTGGGCAGTAGGACCGCAGAAAGCGCTCGATGGTTTGATCGTCCATGTCCTCGAGCCGAAGTGCCATGAACGACTGCGGCAGTGGCGCGCCCAAGTACCCGGCTATTCTACTGGTGATGATGAAACGATTACCCGTCCGAGCGTGGGTATTAACGAAATTCATAGTAGCCTCTACGACAGTTCGACGTTCTTCTGCCGAAGCTACTTCGTCCAAGCCGTCGAGCAGAACTAGGCAGTTGCCGCTTTCGAGGCGCCGCTCGATCAGGTCCGCCAAGCCCGGACAGCGACATTCTTGAGCCTGCAAATGCTGCGGGATAAAGCTTCCCAGCCCCAAGTGGCGGCTCGGCGACCTGGCAAAATCGCCAATTCGGACTAGTATAGGAAAGCGTGCAAGACCATGGCGGGTGTCCCACTCAGTCCTGCCATTAAGAAGTGCGTTCGCATGATTAAACGCCAGATGCCTAAGAATAGTGGTCTTCCCACCGCCTGGATCGCCAAGGACGAGTAGAAGCTTCTCATTTTTTGATGCCTCAACGACGCTAATAGCGTCATCCGCGGGATCAGATTCGACCTCAACCTGCACCCTGCCACCGAGCTGCAAAACCATCCTGTCCAAGGCGGCGTCATAGTTCACCTGATCAAGGACGCCCGCGTCACGTTCAGCGCGTAGCCGTTCCTGTTCCTGTCGATACCAAGCCTGCGCTCGGTCGCCGGGCTTCCTATCTCTTCTCGCGAGTAGGTCTACGAAGACATCTTCGAGTGGAACCTGAATGGCGGTATTCCGCACGATTCCAGCGGTTCTAATGTAGCGGTGCCTTTGGATGATCCAGTCAAGATACTGGACTTCGTCGAATTCATTAGCTTCCGTACCCGCTACCGAGCGAGCTAAGCGCTCAACCGCAGTGACAGCCCTTGCTTGGTCAGAGCGCCGAACGAGTCCCTCGAGTTGACTCGAGCGCTGTACCTCGTTTCGCAATTCGCCTATAAGCTGCTGGCAAAAGGCCCGCAGCTCAATAATTCGGTCCATCCTCTCGTCGGGATTCAGTTTCGGCATAAGCGAGTCTATGCAACATGCCGCAAGTTCGGCCCACGAAGGATCCGCACCTGGAATAAGCACCTTGGCCAACTCGGACGCGGCTTCGTGTTCCAAGAATTTTGCGTTTAGGTCATAGCTGGCAGCTATCGTACTGTGGGCTGCTGCAGCCTTAGTGAACGCGTTCTGCACGGCACTTGCAAGCGCTTGCTCTTCCGGATTGCCAAATACGCGGTTGCGAGCCGCCTTCGCCGCTGGCGTGCCTACTTCCAGTGCCACCTTTGCCAGCACAGCCTTGGCGACGGCCAAAGCGATAGTGGTTGAAATCGGTTCCATGCACGAATTCCTTTTGCCTAGCTCGCGGGGAAGGAGATTATTAGATCTAGCGTCCTGAAATTCTGTGAAATCTCTTGAGGCGTTGCTGTTCGGGTTCCTTGTGACGGCACCCAGCGGACGCCTTGTTTTCCCAAGTCTCTCTTGAATGAGTAGAGAAAGTCCTCACGAGGCACACCCTGGCGTCTCGGTCCCGGCCGAGCTGCGGCCGGCTTGGCGGCGCCCCCACGCGCCCATCACACTGCTCGCCCTGGTCCATGACAGGGACTCCCCTCCCCCTTCGCTACCCTCGCGTCGTGACCGCCGACCGAGACGATGAGCCTCCCCGATGGCACGTCTACGGTGAGCGAACGGTATATGACAGCCCGTGGGTTCGCTTGGTCCGCGTTGACGTCGAGCCCCCGGACGGCAACCGGTTCGAGCACCACGTTGTTCGCCTCCAGCGGGTCGTCATGGCCCTCGCCCTGCGGAACGAGGCGTCCGAGGTGCTGATGCTGCGCCGGCACCGCTTTGTCACCGACCAGATCGGCTGGGAGCTTCCCGGCGGGATCGTTGAGGCCGGCGACGGATCGGAGGCATCCGCGGCTCGCGAGACCGAGGAGGAAACCGGCTACCGGCCGACGACGCCGGGCCGCAAGCTCATCGAGTTCCAACCGATGGTCGGGATGGTCGACACACCTCACGAGGTATGGGTGTTTGACCAGGTCGAACGGGTGGGAGACCCGACCGACGCGGTCGAGGCCGGCGTTGTCGGATGGGTGTCGCTCGGCGAGGTCATCGGGATGGTCGACCGCGGGGAGATCCTAGGAAGCGGATCGATCACGGGGTTGCTGCGGTACCTCGTTGCGCATCCAGCGCGCAGCTAGGCGGCGGTGCGCAACGCGGCAAGTCGGCGTAGTTGGCGATGCGAGCCGGTCAGCGTGCTCACCCGCTCCGCCTCCCGGATGTGACGGGCACCCGCCTCCCCGTCGCCGCGCCGGAGTGCAATCGTCGCCAGGTCAACGAGCAATCCGGCTTCGGCCCGCCCGTATTTGCCGCGGACTGATGGCATGGATCCGAGCAACTCCGGCGCGGCCGCATCGTCGCGCAGCTGCGTCAGGACGTGACCGCGCCACCGCGCCAGGTTCACATCATCCAACCTCAGGTACGGCGTCAATGACTCATCGCCGGGAGCTGGCAGGGTGCGTTCCGCGCTGTGGAGACACCGCCGGGCCGCGATGCCGTCACCCGCGGATGCGAACGCCTCGGCCTCGGCCGCAAACAGCCATGCCGTCAAACGTGGTGGCAAACCGAAGCTGTTTCGCGCTTGAGTAACGAGCGTCGCGGCCTCACCGGCCCGACCAACGTCGAGCAGCGCGAACGACTGCTCCCCCATCGCGTGCGCCAACAAAGCCGCGTCCCCGGCCTCCCGGGCGGCCGCCTTCGCCTGTTCGAACGACCGCCACGCCCCATGGCTGTCTCCGGCGTCCAGCGATTGCCAGCCGACCAACGAAGCGAGATCTGCGACAAGAAGACCGACCCGCCGACGATCCGCGGAAGACACACTGAACGTCAGTCGCTCCGACGCATCGGTCAAGAGCGATCGCGCCTGCTGTAACGCCGCTCGCGCGCCGAGTGAGCCATCCAGCCGGCGAACAAGCTCTACCTGTACACGCAGGGTGTCGAGGGCCTCGTCCAAGCCGAAACGTGCTTGTTGCAAAGTCATGTCGAGCGACGATGGCGGCGATGAAATCTCGTTGGTTTCCGGACGAACGGCGGGTAGTCCCAGCACCCGTTCCAGCAGTGCCTGGTACTGCCAGTCAGGACGGGCCCGGCCGTTCTCCCACCGCGAGATCGTTGACTTCAGCTGCTGGGCGTCCGGGAGCACACGTCCCTCACGGGCCGCGGCCTCTTGAAGTCGACCGGCCAATTGCACCTGCGACCAGCCACGGTCTTGGCGACGCTTCTTGATCTCGGACACGGCGCTCCTCGCCAGTTCCCTCGGCGGATCTCTTCTGATCCGGCTACACGCAGCATGCCCTCAAGCACCGACAGTGCACAAGGAATGTCAGATCGAGCCAGCCCACCCTGGCCAACTCAAGCCCGCCGCAGCCGGCTGCCGCTGTCCTCGCCAACGCGATGAGCTGGGCCAGGACAACGAACCGGGACGCCTGAATCGACGGATTGCCATTGCCATCGTCAGGCACCGACCGAAAAGGAGCTCTCATGCAATTCAGGGTTGACACGGACGGGATGACGTTCATCGTGGGCGGGATCCGGGGGGTGATGGATTTCGAGACGAAGGTCCAGGTGTTGGACAAGTCGTCGGGGGTGCCGCTGTTCGACGTGGATGTGATGGCGGTGTTGACCGGGGAGCGGCCGGAGCAGTTGACGGTGCGCGTGGTGGGTCAGCCGTCGGGGATCGAGATCGGCACTCCGGTCCGTTTCCGGGACTTGTCGGCGCGGACGTGGGAGATGGGCGAACGGCATGGGGTGTCGTTCAAGGCGAGCCGGGTGGAGCCGTGGACGGCCGGCCGGTCGTCGGGTGAGGGCAAGGCGGCGTAGTCATGTCGTCCCAACCGTCCCTAGTCGATGAGCTGTGGGACTCGCTGGTCACGGCCGTCATCGCCGCCGCCGCGGGCTTGTGGTGGCTGCTGCGGCATCCCTGGCTGCTCGGCACCGTCCTGGTCGTGGCCGGCGTGATCGTGGTCGGCGGCTGGACGGCCGGGGCCCTGGTCCTCGGCTTCACCGTGGCCGTTATAGCCGGCCTGCGATGGCTGCGACCGGACCTGTTCGCCCGCCTCGTCTCTCGACCACTACGGCGAGCGCAGACCGGGTCGCGGTATCGGCGGGATTGGGGCCGAGTCACCGACTTGTGCAGCCTGACGAAGGAACTCGACGGCCGAACCCTGCGCCCGGACCTGCTGCGCGTCGACGTCGGTGATGTATCGGACCGGCTGCTGCTGCGGATGGTGACCGGCCAGAGCCTGGCCGACTGGGAACGCGCCTGCCCGGAACTCGCGTCCTCGCTGGGCGGGCATCTCGCTCGGGTGCGGGCGGACGAACCGGGCCGGCTCTGGTTGGAGGTGATCCGCGACGACGCCCTGGCCGACGTCATCCCCGCCCGGCCCACCTCGACCAGCGACGAGGTCGACCAGGTGACGGTCGGGGTGCGGGAGGACGGGCGGCCGTGGGTGCTGCGGCTGCTGGGCACTCATGTGTTCGTCGCCGGGGTCCAGGGTGCCGGCAAGGGCTCGGTCATCTGGTCCGTCCTGCGTGGGCTGGCCCGGCCGATCAACTCCGGCCTGGTGCAGGTGTGGGCGGTGGACCCGAAGGGCGGGATGGAGCTGGCGTTCGGCCGGCCGCTGTTCACTCGGTTTGCTTGCGAGAACACGGCGGTGATGGTCGAACTGTTGGAGGACGCGGTGACGGTGATGGACGCGCGCTGCGGCCGGTTGGCCGGCGTGACCCGCATGCACCACCCCACGACCGATGAGCCGCTGGTGCTGGTGATCGTCGACGAGCTGTCCACGCTGACCGCGTATGAGCCGGACACCAAGTTGCGGAACCGGGCCACCGCGGCGATCTCGGCGCTGCTGGCCCGCGGCCGGGCCGCCGCCGTCGTCGTCCTGGCCGCCGCGCAGGACCCCCGCAAAGAGGTCGTCAGCTTCCGCTCCCTGTTCCCGACGAAGGTCGCGCTGCGGCTGGACACCCCGAGCCAGGTCGACATGGTCCTGGGGGACGGCATGCATCAGATGGGGGCGCTGGCGGACCGGATCCCGGCCGGCCGGCCCGGCGTCGGCTACGTGACCGTCGAGGGCATCCGCGAACCCGTCCGGGTCCGCGCGGCCTACGTCACCGACGAGCAGATCCACGCGCAGACCCTCGACTACCCCGCCCCCACCGCGGTGGCTGCGGCTCTGGCGGTCGATGGTGGTGATCCGCAATGACCGGCGCGGTGTTGACGGCTGCGGTGGTGGTGCCGGCGGCGCGGGTGATGGTGCAGGACGGGCAGGTCGACGAGGCCACCGCCCGAGAGGTCATGCGCCGGTTGGTGTCACCGGAGTTCCGGGCGTGGCGGCGGCAGGTCCGCGGCGCCGGGTTCTGCCAC
>NZ_JBMDXT010000377.1:0-5261 GCF_048594475.1 Nakamurella sp.
GTCGTGCTGGTCGCCACCGGGGCCAGCCCCCGGGTCCTGCCGGACGCGGTCCCGGACGGCGAGCGCATCCTGACCTGGCGGCAGGTCTACTCGCTCAACGAGCTGCCCGACCACCTGATCGTCATCGGCTCCGGGGTGACCGGCGCCGAGTTCGCCTCGGCCTACACCGAAATGGGCGTGAAGGTCACCCTGGTCTCCAGCCGGGACCGGGTGCTGCCGTCCGAGGACGCCGATGCGGCGGCCGTCATCGAGCAGGTGTTCTCCGCCCGCGGCAGCGTCCTGGCCAAGCGGGCCCGGGCCCGGTCGGTGCGCAACACCGGCGGCGGGGTCGTGGTGACGCTGGAGGACGGCCGCGAGATCGAGGGCTCGCACGCCCTGATGACCGTCGGCGCGGTGCCCAACACCCGCAAGATCGGTCTGGAGAAGACCGGGATCGCGCTGAACGCCGGCGGGTTCATCGAGGTCGACAAGGTCTCCCGCACGTCCGTGCCGGGGATCTACGCGGCCGGCGACTGCACCGGGGTGTTCATGCTGGCCTCGGTGGCCGCCATGCAGGGCCGCATCGCGATGTGGCACGCGCTCGGCGAGGGCGTGGCCCCGCTCCGGTTGAAGACGGTGTGCAGCAACGTCTTCACCCACCCCGAGATCGCCACCGTCGGCTATTCCGAGGTCGAGGCGGAGACCGGCCCGGCGCTCGCGCACACCCTGATGATCCCGCTGGCCACCAACGCCCGGGCCAAGATGCTCGGGCTCGAGGAGGGCTTCGTCAAGATCGTCTCCCGGCGGCTGACCGGCATCGTCATCGGCGGGGTGGTGTGCGCCCCGGCCGCATCCGAGCTGATCCTGCCGATCGCCGTCGCGGTGCAGAACCGGCTCACCGTCAAGGATCTGGCCTACACATTCAGCGTCTACCCGTCGCTGTCCGGGTCGATCACCGAGCTGGGCCGGCGGCTGATGCACACCGACGCCGAGGGCATCTGACGGCGCCGACGGCCCGCCACCACCGCGCCTGCACCCGTCCCGGGCGTCTCGGGCGACCGCCCCGGGGCCGGCCGGTTCAGGCCCTGGCCAGCTCCGGGTACATCACCGTCAGCGGCTGGCTCAGGAGGTCCTTGACGGATCGGCTCGTGTCGTCGGCCAGCACCTCGTGGGCGCCGGTCTCCAGCCCGTCGTAGACCGCCCGGACGACGTCCGCCGGATCCTCCTTGTGCACGTCGAGGTCGGCGATCATCGGGGTGTCGGTGTAGCCGAGATGCACGCCGACCACCTGGGTTCCCCGGTCGGCCAGCTCCAGGCGCAGCGAGTTGGTGATCGACCACAGCGCGGCCTTGCTGGCGCTGTAGGCACCGCCGCGGGCGAGCCAGGACAGGGCCGAGTGGATGTCGACCAGTGCGGCCCCCCGGCCGTCCCGGCCGTTCGCGGCCAGGACCGGGGCGAACGCCGCGGCCACGGCCAGCGGGCCGAACACGTTGGTCTCGAACAGCTCCCGCACGCCGGCCAGGTCGGCGGTGAGGTCGGCGTCGAGCAGCGAGGCCGGGCCGGTGGCGCCGGCGTTGTTGACCAGGACGGTCACGTCGCCGGCGGCGGCGACCGCGGCGGCGATGGAATCCGCATCGGTCACGTCCAGCGGCAGCGCGACGACGCGCGGGTCCGCCCACTCCCGGGGCCTGCGGGCCGTGGCGTAGACGGTCCGCGCCCCGCGGGCCAGGGCCTGGCGGACGAACTCGCGGCCCAGGCCGCCGTTGGCGCCGGTGAGGAGCACGACGGCCCCGTCGAGTGTGGTCATGATGGCTCCCGATCTGAGTTGGAGATTCCAACCTAGCATCTCGGTTGGAAATGGCAACTCAGCGGTAGGATGGAGGTCATGACGGACCGGACGGGGCCTGCGGCGGCCTGCCCGATCGCCCGCGCCCTGGCGGTGGTGGGCGAGAAGTGGGCGCTGCTGATCGTCCGGGACGCGCTGGCCGGGGTGACCCGGTTCGCCGACTTCCGCGCCTCCCTCGGCATCGCCCCGGACATGCTGGCCGACCGGCTGGGCAAGCTGGTCGACCACGGCGTGCTCGAGCGCCGCAGCTACCGCGAGCCGGGGGAGCGGGCCCGGGACGAGTACGTGATCACCGACGCCGGGCGGGCGCTCGCGCCGGGCCTCGCCGCGCTGGCCGGCTGGGGCGTCGAGCACCTGCCGGTGGGCCGGCCCTCGCCGTTCCGGTTCGTCGACGCGACCAGCGGGCGCGCCCTGCGGGCGGCCCTGACCGGACCGGACGACCGGCCGGTCGCGCTCGCCGACGTGCGGCTGGACCGGGTCGGGCCGCACACCGGGGCAACCGGCGGTCGCTGACGGGTTGCGGGCCGAACAACCTTGGGTAGCGTCGGCACCGGCACAACGACGAAGGGGTCGAGCTCACATGACCGGTGACGGCATCTCCTCCAGCGCGCGGCTCGGACCGCAGGAGCGCGCGGCCAATTTCGACCGGCTCGGGTCCGAGACGTTCGACGTGGTGATCATCGGCGGTGGGGTGGTCGGCGCCGGGGCCGCGCTGGACGCGGTCACCCGCGGGCTCTCGGTCGCCCTGGTGGAGGCGCGGGACATCGCCTCCGGCACCTCGTCCCGGTCGTCCAAACTCTTCCACGGCGGTCTGCGGTACCTGGAGATGTTCGAGTTCGGCCTGGTCAAGGAGGCGCTGGCCGAACGCGAGCTGATGCTGACCAAGATCTGCCCGCACCTGGCCAAGCCGGTCTCGTTCCTCTACCCGCTGAGCAAGTCGGTGGTCGAGCGCCCGTACGTGGGCAGCGGCCTGATCCTCTACGACACGATGGGCGGCGCCCGGTCGGTGCCGCGGCACCGGCACCTGACCAGGGCCGGCGCATTGCGGCTGGTCCCCGGGCTGCGCCGGGACGCGCTGGTCGGCGGCATCCGCTACTACGACGGTCAGGTCGACGACGCCCGGCACACGCTGGCCGTCGCCCGCACCGCCGCCGCCTACGGCGCCGTCATCCGCAACTCCACCCAGGTGGTCGGCTTCATCAAGGAGTCCGACCGGGTCGCCGGGGTCCGGGTGCGCGACGTGGAGACCGGGGCCGAGACCGACGTCAAGGCCCGGGCGGTCATCAACGCGGCCGGGGTGTGGACCGACGAGCTGCAGCGCCTGTCCGGCGGGCGCGGGCGGTTCAAGGTCCGCGCGTCCAAGGGCGTGCACCTGGTGGTGCCCCGGGACCGGATCGCCTCGGAGAGCGGCATCATCCTCAAGACCGAGAAGTCCGTGCTGTTCGTCATCCCGTGGAAGTCGCACTGGATCATCGGCACCACCGACACCGACTGGAAGCTCGACCTGGCCCATCCGGCCGCGACCAAGGCCGACATCGACTACATCCTCGAACACGTCAACAAGGTGCTGGCCGTCCCGGTGACCCACGACGACATCGAGGGCGTCTACGCCGGGCTCCGGCCGCTGCTGGCCGGGGAGAGCGATCAGTCGTCCAAGCTGTCCCGCGAGCACGCGGTCGCCCGGGTCGCGCCGGGCCTGATCGCCATCGCCGGCGGCAAGTACACGACGTACCGGGTGATGGGCGCCGACGCGGTGGACGCCGCGGGAGAGGACCTGCCCGGGCGGATCAACCCCTCCTGCACGGCGGACGTGCCGCTGGTCGGTGCGCTGGGCTATCAGGCGCTGGTCAACCAGGCCGACCGGCTGGCCGCCCAGCACGGGGTGCACCCTTACCGGATCCGGCACCTGCTCGACCGGTACGGCTCGGAGATCCACGAGCTGCTGGCCCCGGCCTCCGGACCCGACGGCGACCGCTCTCTGCTGCAGCCGATTCCCGGTGCGCCGGACTACCTGCAGGCCGAGGCCCTGTACGCGGCCACGCACGAGGGGGCGCTGCACGTGGAGGACGTGCTGGCCCGCCGCACCCGGATCTCCATCGAGTACGCCCACCGCGGCACCGAGTCCTCCCGCCGGGTCGCCGAGATCATGGCGGGGGTGCTGGGCTGGTCGCCCGAGCAGGTCGAGCACGAGGTGACGGCCTACCAGGCCCGCGTCGACGCCGAGCGCCGCTCGCAGACCGAGCCCGACGACGACTCGGCCGACAAGGTCCGGCTCGAGGCGCCGGAGGTGCGCGGCGGCCTGACCTCCCCGGTCGCCTGACCTCCCCGGCCCCTGACCTCCCGGCTCACCCGGCCTCCCCGGCTCACCCGGCCTCCGGGCTCACCGGGCTCACCCGGCCTTCCGGGCTCACCGGGATCACCCGGCCTCCGGGTTCGCCCGAGTTCGCCGCCGGCCCGACTCCGCGCGCCGCCTTGTCGCGCGGATCATCTCCGCCGGCGCGGACGATGTCGTCGACTTCCGTCCCACCGTTCACATTCGGCTCGAGTTGATCCGCGCAGGGGTGTGGATGCGACGAGATCCACCTCAACTGCGTTCTTCGACCGCTGAGGGGGATCTCGTCCGGCCTGCGCGCCGGCTCCGCCACAGCGTGCGTGGCTGACGGCGGCGGCCACAACCCCCCCGGCGGCGCGGATGAAGTCGTCGACTTCTGCCCCACTGTGCACATTCGGGGCGACTTCGTCCGCGCCGGCGCAGATGATCCGCGCGGTCGGGGGCGGGTTGTCCACAGGGTGAGGCGGCGGGGTTGACCCGGTCGGGCGTGGCCGGGACGCTCGGCGGGTGCGGCGCTCCGAACGGTCCCCCGGGTGGCCGGCCGGGCTGAGCGACCTGGTCGATGCGGCCGCCGATCTGGTGCTGCCCCGCCCGTGCCCGGGTGGGGGGGGGGCCGGCCGGGGTGGCTCGGTTTCCCCGGCGCGGCTGCCCGGCCCCCCGCGGCGGGTGCGGCCGCCCGAGCAACTCGCCGACGCGCACCGGCTGCCGCCGCTCTGGGCGCTGGCCCGGTATGCCGGTCCGGTGCGGGCGGCGATCCTGGCCGGCAAGGAGAAGGGCCGGCGCGACCTGCCGGCGCGGCTCGGACCGGCTCTGGGCGATGCGGTGCGGCAGCTGCACGCCTGGGGCGCGATCGGCGACCCGGTCTGGCTGGTGCCCGCACCGAGCCGGCCGGCCGCGTCCCGGCGCCGGGGCGGAGATCCGGTGCACGCGATGGCCACCGCGGCGGCCCGGTCGGCGGCCGTCGCCGGCCTGCCGACCGGGGTGGCGCCCTGCCTCGTCACGGCCGGGCGGGCGCGCGACTCGGTCGGCCTGGACGCCGCCGCGCGGCAGCGCAACCTCGCCGGCCGGGTGCGCCTGGTCGGCCGCCTGACCCCGCCGCCCGGG
>NZ_JBMDXT010000378.1:0-6292 GCF_048594475.1 Nakamurella sp.
CCCGGGGGGTCCGACGGCTCCGACCCCGGCCGCCCACGCGCTGCGCGGGCTGGGCGCCGGACCCGTCCACCTGCCCGGGGACCCCGGGTACGACGCCGCCCGCGCGGCCTGGAACCTGGCCGTCGATCAGCGACCCGCCGCGGTCGCGATGCCGGCCGACGCCCGGCAGGCGGCGCGCATCGTCCGGGCCGCCGCGGCCGCCGGCCTGCGGGTCGCGCCGCAGAGCACCGGGCACAACGCCGGTCCGCTGGGCCGTCTCGACGACGTGGTGCTCGTGCGGACCGGCGCTCTGAACTCGGTCCACATCGACCCGGTCCGGCAGCTCGCCCGGGTCGGTGGCGGCGCCCTGTGGGAACCGGTCGTCCGGGCCGCCGCCGCCCACGGCCTGGCCACCCTGCACGGATCGTCGCCCGACGTCGGTGTCGCCGGATACAGCCTGGGCGGCGGCATCGGGTGGTACGCCCGCGCCCTGGGTCTGGCGGCCAGCAGCATCACCGGACTCGAGGTCGTCACCGCCGCCGGGGACATCGTCCGGGCCGACGCCGAGCACCACGCCGAGCTGTTCTGGGCGCTGCGCGGGGGGTCCGGCAACTTCGGCATCGTCACCGAGCTGGAGTTCCGGCTGTTCCCGTTCGCCAGCGCGTACGCCGGCATGCTCGTCTGGGACGCCGCGCTGGCCGAACCGGTGCTGCGCCGCTGGCTGGACTGGGCCGGGACGGCCCCCGACGAGGTGACCACCTCGTTCCGGGTGCTGCGCCTGCCCCCGCTGCCGGTCATCCCCGAGCCCTTCCGCGGGCGGCACCTGGTGGTCATCGACGGCGCGGTGCTGGGCGACGACGACCGGAGCGCGGACATCCTCGCCCCGCTGCGCGACCTGCAGCCGGAGGTCGACACGTTCGCCCGCGTCCCGGTGCAGACGCTCACCGCATTGCACATGGACCCGGAGGGGCCGAGCCCGGCGGTCTCGGACTCGGCGGTCCTCGACACGATGCCGGAGGCGGCCGTGCACGCCTTCCTCGACCACGCCCTGTCCACGTCCTCGGTGCTCGTGCACGAGCTGCGGCAGCTGGGCGGCGCGCTGGGGCGGCCGGCGCCCGGCGGCGGGGCCCTGGCCGCCCTGCCCGGCGCCTTCCTGGCCTTCGCGGGAGCGATCGCCGCCTCGCCGGAGCTGGCCGAGGCGGGCCGGCGGGACACCGCGGCCTTCGCGTCCGCCCTGGCCCCGTTCGGCCGCGGCCGGACCTACCTGAACTTCCAGGAGAACCCGACCGAGCCGGCCACCGGCTTCGACGCGGTGGCCTTCGGCCGGTTGGTGGCCCTGAAGTCGGCGCTCGACCCGCACGGGGTCCTGGTCGGTCACCACCTCATCCGCCGCACCCACGAGCTCGAGGACGAGATCCGGGCCGAGTTCCCGGCCCGCTGAGCATCCGCTGCGCCCAGCCCGCTGTTCCCTCCCGGTGCACTCACCGACGCGGCGGCCGCCGCCGAGGTGCCCAGATAGTGAGCGCTCGCGCTCCGCCCCGTCGACCGCCCCGACGCCGTTCCCCTCCGGCGCCGGGGCGGTCACGCGTTCGGGGTCGGAGGGAGCCGGGTCAGATCCGCGAGCGGAGGAACTCGATCTCGGGCGCGCGCTGCTCGGGGCCGCCCGGGGTCTCCAGGATGGCCGGGGCGCCGGCCGCCCGGAGCACGTCGGCCAGCGCGTCGGGCGGGATCTGACCGTCCAGCACCGAGGCGTGCCGGTCCCGGGCCGAGCCGAACTCGTCCCTGGAGTTGTTGCAGTGCACCAGGTCGATGCGTCCGGTGATGGCCTTGACGTCGTCGACGACGGTGCCCGGGTCCAGGCCCGCGGCCCAGCCGTGGCAGGTGTCGAGGACGAAGCCGGCCCCGAATTCCCCGACCGCCTCCCACAGCCGGCCGATCTCCTCCAGGGTCCTGGCCATCGCCCGGTCCCCGCCGGCGGTGTTCTCGATCAGCACCGGCAACGGGAACCCGCCCTCCTCCGCCTGGCGTTCGAACACCTTGCGCCAGTTGGCGAACCCGACCGCCGGATCGTCCTTGGCCAGCACGTGGCCGCCGTGCACGATCAGCCCGGCGGCCCCCGTCGCCGCGGCCGCCGCCGCGTGCGCGGTCAGCAGCTTGCGGCTGGGGATCCGGATGCGGTTGTTGGTGGTCGCCACGTTGACGATGTACGGGGCGTGCACGAAGACGGTCAGGCCGGCCGCCCGCATCGCCTCGGCGTGCGGGTGCGGCTTGGGCGTCTTCCAGCCCTGCGGGTCGGCCAGGAACACCTGGACGCCGTCCGCCCCCGAGGCCGCCGCCTCGGCGACCGGGTCACCGTCGTCCTCGCGCGCCCCGACATGCACACCCAGCATCACCATGCCGCGAAGGGTAGTCCGCCGGTCCGACGGTGCCGGTCGGTCGCTCAGTCGAAGGTGCGGGCCTTCTCCACCGGGAGCCGCTGGGCCAGCACGTCCAGGATCGGCCGCAGCTGCATCCACCACTCCGTCAGCGGCCGCCGGTTCTCCCAGTCGGCCAGTTCCTCGGCCTGCCGCATCGAGGTCACCTTGACGGTGCCCTTGGTGTAGCCGATCACGGCGCTGTCGGCCCGCTTGCGGTCGATCTCGTTGCTGATCCAGTCCATGGCGTGGGCGGCCAGCCGGGTGCCCAGGATCCGGTCGAACGGCGACGGCGTTCCGCCCTGCTGGGTCTGCCCCAGGACCACCTTGCGGGCGTCGAACAGGCCCTGGCTCTCCTGCTCGAACAGCCGGCACAGGAAGTCGCTGGTGTACATCTGGCTGGCCTTCTCGTTGGCCACGACCATGAACAGCCGCTGGCCGGCCCGGAAGCTGTCGACCATCCGCTCCACGTCGACCGAGAGGTCCTTGAGGGTGATGCCCTCCTCGTGCAGGTAGACCCGGACGGCCCCGCCGGAGAGGCCGGCGAGCAGGGCCAGGTAGCCGCAGGTGCCACCCATCGTCTCGACCACGAACGCGCGCCGCTGGGCCGCGCCGGCCTGCCGGACGCGGTCGATCGAGTCGACGATGAGGTTCAACGCGCTGTCCGCGCCGACCGACAGCTCGGAGAACGGCAGGTTGTTGTCGATGCTGGCCGGCAGGCAGATCGTCGGGATCTTGAACGCCTCGTACCGGTCGCGTTCGCGCCACATCGTGTGGGCGGACTCGAACGCGTCCCAACCGCCGATGATGACCAGGCCGTCGATGCCGTGCGTCTCCAGCCCGCGGCCGATGGCGTACAGATCCTTGACCGTCGGCACCTTGCGGCTGATGCCGAGCTCGGCGCCGCCCCGGCTGCTCCAGCCCTCGACCTCACCCCACTGCATCTCCTGCACGTCGCCCTCGACGAGCCCGGCGAAGCTGTTCTTGACGCCGAGCACGGTGTGGCCGCGGTGCAGGCCGAGCCGGATGGCCACCCGGGCGGCCGCGTTCATGCCCGGCGCCAGGCCGCCGACGTTGAGCACGGCGATCCGGGCCGACTTGGCGCTGGTCATCCTCACCCCGGGCAGGGCGTGCGAGATCGAGTGGAACACGTGCGCCAGCTCGGTGTAGCTGTCGCCGCGCAGGGTCAGCGCGGTGTCGTAGTCCTTGGCCGCGATCAGGCTGGCCAGCTCGTGCGTCTTGGCCACGCTCTCCATCAGCGGGGCCTTGCCGACGCGGTTGTGATGCACGCCGATGATGGACGGCACGGTGTCCGCCGTCGCCGACAGCACCTCCTCGACGGCCGCGAAGCCCTGCTGGGAGCTCATGGACCGGTCGAAGGCGCTCGGGGCACCGCCGCGCTGGACGTGGCCCAGGATCGTCACCCGGGTGTCCTCACCGAGCCGGTCCTCCAGCACCTGCCGGATGTAGTCGCTGTTGATCGGCGTGTGCTCGCTGTCCTGCGCGCCCTCGGCGACCACCACGATGCTGTTGCGCCGGCCGGAGGCCCGCACGTTGCTGATCTGCTCGCACAGGTGGGACTCCCAGCCGGGGTCCGGCGGGTTCTCGGGGATGAAGACGTAATCGGCGCCGCCGGCGATGGCGCTCATCAGCGCCAGGTAGCCGCAGTGCCGGCCCATCACCTCGACGATGAAGCTGCGCTGGTGGCTCGCCGCGGTGCTGGAGATCGAGTCGATCGCCTCGACGATGCGGTGCAGGGCCGAGTCGGCCCCGATCGTCATGTCGGTGCCGATCATGTCGTTGTCGATCGAACCGACCAGCCCGGCGATCATCAGCGCCGGGTGCCGGTCGGCCGTCTCCTGGTCGATGGCGCCGTCCGCCAGCAGCTCGGCGACCAGCGACGACCACTCCCGCCGCAGCAGGTCGGCGCCGGACAGGCTGCCGTCGCCGCCGATGACGATGAGCCGGTCGATGCCCTTCTCGATCAGGTTCCGCACGGCCTTGAGCCGGCCGGACCGCTCCCGGAACTCGAGCGAGCGAGCGGTGCCGATGACCGTGCCACCCCGGTTGAGGATGCCGCTGACGTCGTCGAACGTGGCCGGCCGGATCCGGTCGCCGCCCTCGATCAGGCCGCGGTAGCCCTCGTAGATGGCGTAGATGTCGGCGTCGTAGTGCAGGGCGGTGCGGACCACGGCGCGGACCGCCGGGTTCATGCCCTGCGCGTCACCGCCGCTGGTCATGACGGCAAGACGGCGTCGGCCCCGTTCGGGACGGTGCGCGGTCATATGGATTCTCGACCTCGAATTCTGCTCTCGTTCGACCACTGCGCCGCGGACCGGTCGCCCGACAGATCCGAGCGGCTCAGATCTTACGGTGGCTGCGCCGTTCGAACGCGGCCAGCACCGCGGGGTACAGCGGATGGTCCGGGGTCAGCCCGGTGACCTTCTCGGCCGCCTCGGCCGGCGGCACCGACCGCAGCAGCTCCTGCAGCTCGGCGCTCTCCGGGTCCTCGGGGACGTCGAAGGCCAGCGCGGCGTCCACCGTGGCCAGCAGGTGGTCCGTGCCGAGCCCCTGTTCGGCCAGTTCGGCGGCCGGCCCGATCAGCCGTTCGTTGCGGGACAGCTTGCGCAGCGGCTGCCGCCCGACCCGCTCGGTGGTGTCGGGCAGGTGCGGGTTGGCGAAGCGCTGCAGGATCTTGTCGACGTAGGCCTGCTGCGCGGCGTCGTCGAACTCGTGCTTGGCCACCAGCAACGCCTTGGTCTCGCCCAGCACGCCCTCGACGGCGGCCCTGACCTGGTCGTCGGACAGCGCGTCGGAGAGCTTGCTGATGCCGCGGAGCTTGCCGTGATAGGCGGTCGTGGCGTGGCCGGTGTTGACGGTGAAGAGCTTCCGCTCGATGTACGGGGCCAGGTCGGGCACCCAGGTGGCGTCGGGAATGGACGGCGCGCGATCGCCGAATGGCGGCGACTCGATGGCCCACTCGAAGTAGGTCTCGACGGTCACGTCCAGCCCCTGACCGTCGGCCTGCGCCGGCACGATGCGGTCGACGGCGGTGTTGGCGAAGATCGCCTTGGCCGCCAGCTCGGCCCACTCGTCGGCCGAGCAGTGCTCCCGGATGTGGCCGGCCAGCACGTCGGTGGCGTTGATCGCGTTCTCGCAGGCCATCACGGCCAGCGGCGGCGCATCGGCCGGCCGGGCCTTGAGCGCGGCGGCGATGGTGGGAGCGACGAACTTGAGGACGGTGGGCCCGACGGCGGTCGTCACGATGTCGGCGGCCGCGATCTCCCGGACCAGCGCCGCCTCGTGCTCCCGGCTGTTGACGGCCCGGTAGTTGTCGACGGTCTCGGTGCTCGAGTCCAGCCCGACGGCGTTGACCCGGTAGCTGGGCGTGGTCTGCAGGGCGCCGATCAGCGCGTCGGCCACGTCGGCGAAGACGACCTCGTAGCCGGCCCGGTGCAGGATCAGCCCGACGAACCCCCGTCCGATGTTCCCGGCTCCGAAATGGACTGCGGTGGGAGCCATCTCAGTCCTCGTTCACCGCGTTGAGCAGGTCGTAGAGTTCCTGCGCGGAGCCGGCCGCGACCAGCTTGTCGACCTCGTCCATGTCGGAGAAGATGATCGCCACCTTGCCCAGGATCTCCAGGTGGCCACCCTCGTAGCCGGCGATGCCGATGACGAAGCGGACCTCGTTGCCGTCCCAGTCGATGGGATTCTCGTAGCGGATGACGGACAGGGCGGAGGCCTTGATCGAGTCTTTGGCCTCGTTGGTGCCGTGCGGGATGGCCAGGAAGTTGCCCATGTAGGTGGAGACCGACTTCTCCCGCTCGAACATCGCGTCGATGTACTCGGGGCCGACGGCCCCGGCGTCGACCAGGATCTGGCCGGCCTCCCGGATCGCG
>NZ_JBMDXT010000379.1:0-2327 GCF_048594475.1 Nakamurella sp.
TTCGTGCCGGTCGGTCGCCGCCGGCACGGCCCGGCCGGCGGCCTCCTGGGCCTCGGCCGCCAGGCCGACCTCCAGCAGCAACTCGCACCGGTCCCGCCAGAGCTCCAGCGGGATCTCCCGGTGCCGGGCGTAGCCGGCCTCGGCCTCGTCGTAGCGGCGCAGGGCGAGCGGCACGTCGCCGCGCAGCGTCGCCGCGTACCCGAGATTGTGCGCCATGATCGCCCGGGACAGGTCGGCCCCGAGGTCCGCGAAGATCGCGTCGGCCTCGACGAGATCAGCTTCCGCCGCGGCTGTTTCGGCTCTGAACAGGTGCAGGACGCCGCGATTGCCCAGCAGCACGGCCAGTTCCCGCCGATCGCCGGCGGCCCGGACGAGAGGCAGGGCCTGCACGTAGCTGGCCATCGCCTCGTCCAGGCGCCCGAGCGACTTGTAGACCATCGCCCGCATCTGCAACAGGCTCCGGATCCCGTCGTCGCCCAGATCCGGCTCGGCCGCTGCGATCTGGCGCAGAGCCGGAGTCGGCCGGCCCCGCCGGACCAGGACGTAGGCCAGATCCAGCCGGGCCAGCGCGGCGGACGCCGGATCGCCCGCGCGGCGGGCCAGCGCGATCGCGCGCCGCAGGTGGTCCTGCGCGGCGGCTCTGTCGGCCAGGTGTCCGGCGACCAGTCCCAGCGCGCGTTCGGCGATCGAGGCGGCCGTCCAGTCGCGCTCCGCGGTGGCCGCGGCCCGGGCCCGCTGCGCGAGTTCCCGCGCGGCCACCGGGCCGGACAGGTAGGCGCGCAGCGCCTCCCGGGCCCACTCCCGGGCCGGTCCCGGCCGCGAGTTCGACACCTGCTGACCCACTCTCGACGGCATCGGGGGATCCCTCCGGCCATAAATCGATTGCCGACGGCCCCGGTGCCGGACGTACGCTGTTGACCCCATGACGCTACTCAGGGGGGCGCATGTCCGGGGTACTTTTCTTCCAGGATCGGGCCGAGCAGATCTGTGCCGGACTGGGCATCGGGCGGTCCGCCGTGCGGCCCGTCGGTCTCGGACTCTGTTACGCGGACGCCGATGTCGACCCCGAGACGCTCCGGGCGACGCCCGGCGCGGGCACCGATCTGGCCATGTCGGTGCTCGTCGAGGGGCAGCCGATGGACGTGCACGGCCAGGGCGTCCCGGTGCCGACCGAGCTGGGGCTGCGGCACCGGCTCGACAACTGGCGGGCTTCGGTGCCGGACGGTCCGGTCGGCACCGGCGAGGGGGTGCTGATCGGGGTGGTCGACTCCGGCATCGTCCCCAATCCGTGGTTGAGCGGCGGTTTCCTCGCCGCGCCGGACGATTTCGAGTCGCAGATCGCCTCGCGCCACCGCCGCCCGGACGACGCCTCGCCGAACGCGCCGGTCGAGATCGGCCACGGCACCTTCGCGGCCGGGCTGATCCTGCAGCAGGCGCCCGCGGCCGGTGTCTGGGTCGAGCGCGCGCTCGGACCGGACGGGACCGCCGACGCCAGCACCGTCATCGAGAAGGCCCAGACCCTGGCCCGGCGCGGGGTCGACGTGCTGAACCTGTCGCTGGGCGCCTTCGCCGACGACCCGGCGGCGCACGACGTGATGGCCCGGATGGTCGGCGAGCTGCAGCGCATCAACCCGAAGATGGTCATCGTCGCGGCCGCGGGCAACCTGCCGCGGACGTCGCCCGACGCCGACGCCTTCCGCGCCCCGGGCCCGTTCTGGCCCGCGGCCCTGCCCTGGGGGGTGGTCGCGGTCGGGGCCGCCGACGCGGCCCGGACCGGCTGGGCGCCGTGGAGCAACCGCGGGCCCTGGATCGACCTGGCCGCCCCCGGGACGGACCTGGTGAGCACCTACATCGACGGCTGCCTGCGGCCGCGCCGCGGTGGCTGGACGGCCTATCACGGGTGGGCCCGCTGGTCGGGCACCTCGTTCGCCACCGCCGTCGTCTCCGGGGCGATCGCCGCCTTGATGACCGGGCCGGACGGGCCGATCAGCGCCGAGGAGGCGGTCTACGCCCTGCGCACCGGCACCTGGTCCTCGGGCTGGATCGAGGCGGACGGCGTCGCCCCGCGGGTGCCGGTGGTCACGCTCCGGCCGTGGCCGACCCGCCGCGCGGAGCGTTGAATGCGCCCCGTCGTGCTGCCGGCGACGATTGACCGATGTCCGGTATCTCCCATCGGTTCCCCGCGTCCTGCACGCATGAGGATCTCGATGCCCGGTCCGGTCGGCGCGCGGAATGACGGCCCGACCGTGACCGAAGCCGAGCCCGTCCCCCCTACCCCCGGCCCCGCCCGACCGGAGCAGGCGGGACCCGCGGCCGGGCGGTCCCGG
>NZ_JBMDXT010000038.1:0-35620 GCF_048594475.1 Nakamurella sp.
GCCGGGTCGCGCTGCGCGGGGCCGGACCGGCCCCGGCGACCCGGTTGCTGCGGATCGACGAACCCCTGCTGCGGGTCTCGGAGCTGGCCATCCACCTCAACCGGGGCGTCAACGCCGAGGGCCTGGTGCTCAACCCGCAGCTGCACCTGGCGCCGCACTGGGGGCTGGGCGACCGGCCGGGCGACCTGCGCGGGTTCCTCGCCGAGCGGCTGGGGGCGGCCCGCGGCGACGTCCTGGGTTGGGACCTGATGGCCTTCGACCTCACCCCGGCCCGGCGGATCGGGCTGGATCGCGCGCTGATCGCCTCGGCCCGGCTGGACAACCAGGCCACCTGTTACGCCGGGGTGCAGGCGCTGATCCGGGCCGGGGCGACCCCGCACCGCACGCTGCTGGCGCTGTTCGACCACGAGGAGGTCGGCAGCGTCTCCGAGCGCGGCGCCCAGTCCACCCTGCTGGCGACCACCGTGGAGCGGATCGTGCTGGCCGCCGGCGGCGGCCGGGAGGACGTGCTGCGGGCGCTCGCCGGCACCGTCGTGGCGTCCGGCGACATGGCCCATGCGACGCACCCGAACTACCCGGAGAAGCACGAGCCGAACCATCGCATCGCGATGAACGGCGGCCCGGTGCTGAAGATCAACAGCCAACTGCGGTACGCCACCGACGCGGTCGGCGCCGCCGCCTTCGAACTGGCCTGCGAGCAGGCCGGAGTGCCGGTCCAGCGGTTCGTCGTCCGGTCCGACCTGCCCTGCGGCTCGACGGTCGGGCCGATCACCTCCGCGCTGACCGGGGCGACCACGGTCGACTTCGGCGCGCCCACCCTGTCCATGCACTCGGTCCGCGAACTGTGCGGGGTCGCCGACCAGGTGATGTACGCCGACGCGCTCACCGCGTTCCTGGCCCCCCGCTGACCGGGGCCGACCGGATCGGCCGCCGCTGATCAACTCGCCGTCGGGGCCGGTCCGCGCGGCGGACAACGGCGGGATGATCAGCGTCACGGGCACGGGCGCCCGACGGAACGCCCGGCCGGACGCGGCGGACGGGCCGGACGGGCGTCTGGAAGGATCGGCAGTCGTGAGAATCGCGGTTCTGGCCGGCGGCGTGGGCGGTGCGAAGTTCCTGCTCGGGGTGAAACGGTTTCTGGGCCGGCCGGCCTTCGGCCCGGCCGGAGCGGGTGACGGCGACCCGGGCGACGGGCATCAGGTCACGGCCGTCGTCAACACCGCCGACGACATCCGGCTGCACAACCTGCAGATCTGCCCCGATCTGGATTCCTGCATGTACACCCTGGCCGGCATCTCGGACCTGCAGCGGGGCTGGGGGCGGGCCGACGAGACCTGGACCGTCTCGGGCGAACTGGCCGGCTACGACGCCGAGGCGCCCTGGTTCTCGCTCGGCGACCGCGACATCGCCACCCATCTGGTGCGCACCCGCATGCTGGACGCCGGGTACCGGCTCTCGGACGTGACGCAGGCCCTGTGCCGCCGCTGGCAGCCCGGGGTCACGTTGCTGCCGATGTCCGACGACCGGATCGAGACGCACGTGGTCGTCGAGGACCCGGCGGCGCTGCCCGGCCCGGCCGGCGAGTCCCCGCCACTGGTCGCCCTGCACTTCCAGGAGTGGTGGATCCGCTACCAGGCCAAGCCGCCGGCCCTGTCCATCACTCCCATCGGCGCGGCCGAGGCGGCTCCGGCGCCCGGGGTGCTCGCCGCGATCGCCGAGGCCGACCTGGTGCTGATCGCGCCGTCGAACCCGGTCGTCTCGATCGGGCCGATCCTGGCCGTCCCCGGCGTGGCCGAGGCCATCCGGACCACGCCCGCCCCGGTGGTCGGTGTCTCCCCGATCATCGGGAGCGCGCCGGTGCGCGGGCACGCCGACCGGTGCCTGGAGGCGGTGGGGGTCCCGGTCAGCGCCCAGGGCGTCGGCCGGCACTACGGCGCCCGGTCCGACGGCGGCCTGCTGGACGCCTACCTGATCGCCGAGGGCGAGACCGCCACGATCCCGGGGGTCGCCGTGGCCGCGGAACCGCTGCTGATGACCGACCCGGACCGGACCGCGGCCATGGTCGCCGCGTGCGCCGCGATCGCGGGGGTGACCGGCCGTGGCTGATCGCGCCGCCGCCCCGGATCCCACCCCGGATCCCACCGCCGGGGCCGCCGCGGCCGGCCGGCTTCCGGCCGGCCCCGACCCGGTGCCGGACGCCCCCGCGCCGGCCGGGCTCGAGCTGCGGCCGGTGACCGGACTGCCCGAGTTCCGGCCCGGGGACGATCTGGCCGCGGCGATCGCGGACGCCGCGCCGTGGCTGGCCGACGGCGACGTCCTGCTCGTCACGTCCAAGGTGGTCAGCAAGGTCGAGGGCCGGCTGGTCCCCTCCCCCACCGACCCGGACGACCGGGACGCCCTGCGGCGCCGCCTCATCGACCAGGAGTCGGTGCGGCTGGTCGCCCAGATGGGCCGGACCAAGATCGTGGAGAACCGGCTGGGGATCGTCGCGGCGGCCGCCGGCATCGACGCGTCGAACGTGCTGGCCGACGAGATCGCCCTGCTGCCCGACGACCCCGACGCGTCGGCGGCCCGGCTGCGGGCCGCGTTCGCCGACCGCGGGCTGGACATCGCGGTGATCGTCACCGACACCCAGGGCCGGGCCTGGCGCCTCGGGGTGACCGACGTGGCGATCGGCGCCGCCGGGCTGCCCGTGCTGGCCGACCACCGCGGCGACACCGACCGGCACGGCAACGAGCTGGTCGTCACCCAGGTGGCCGTCGCCGACGAGCTCGCCGCCGCCGGCGACCTGGTCAAGGGCAAGCTCGGGCAGGTTCCGGTGGCCGTGGCCCGCGGGTTGCCCCGGCCCGAGCGGGCGCCGGACTCCGAGCACGGGACCGCCCGCGCGCTGATCCGGCCCCGGGAGGAGGACCTGTTCCGGCTGGGCACCGACCTGGCGATCGAGCAGGGCCGCCGGGAGGCCGTCCTGCTGCGCCGGACGGTGCGGACGTTCGCCGACGCCCCGGTCGACCCGACGACGATCGCCCGCTGCGTGGACATCGCGCTGACCGCCCCGGCCCCGCACCACACCCGGCCGGTCCGCTTCGTCTGGGTGCGGGACCACCGGGACGCCCTGCTCGAGGCGATGCAGGCGGCCTGGGAGGCCGACCTGGCCGACGACGGCTGGGACGCCGACCGGATCGCCCGGCGCACGGGCCGCGGCCGGGTGCTGCGCGACGCCCCCGAGATCCTGGTCCCGCTGATCACCGGCGATGGCCGGCACGACTACCCGGACGAGCGCCGCCGGGACGCCGAACGGACGATGTTCACGGTGGCCGGCGGGGCGGCGGTGCAGGCGCTGCTGGTGGCCCTGGCCGCGGAAGGACTCGGCTCGGCCTGGATCTCGTCCACCATCTTCTGCCCGGCCGTGGTGCACTCCGTGCTGGACCTGCCGGCCGACTGGCAGCCGCTGGGCGCCGTGGCCGTCGGGCACCCGGCCGACCCGATCGACCGGCCCCGCCCGCCGGCCGGCGGCGGCCTGGTCCTGCGGTGAGCGGCCACCGGACGCGCGCCGGCGGGGCCGCACCGATCACCTGGCTCCGACGGACCGGGCGCCGCGACCCGGGGCTCCGATGAGCACGATCGAGATCGCCGACGTCACCGACGCCGATGCCGCGCTGCACGCCGACGTCACCGCGGTGCTGGCCGCCTGGCCCGCGCCGACGCCGGGCCAGGCGGCGGTCCGCGAGGGCTTCCTGGGCTTCCTGGCCGCCCGGCCGGACGCGACCCGCCGCCGCTGCGCCCCCGGGCACATCACGGCCAGCGCCCTGGTGCTGACCCCCGACCGCCGCCAGGCCCTGCTGACCCTGCATCCCCGGCTGGGGCGCTGGGTCCAGCTCGGCGGTCACTGCGAACGGACCGACGCCACGCTGGCCGGCGCCGCGCTGCGGGAGGCGACCGAGGAGTCGGGCATCGACGGCCTGTGGATCGACCCCGTGCCGGTCCACCTGGACATCCACCCGGTCACCTGCTCGCTCGGCGTCCCGACCCGGCACTTCGACGTCCGGTTCCGGGTCGTCGCACCCGCCGGGGCCCGCCCCGTCATCTCCGAGGAGTCCGACGACCTGCGGTTCTGGCCGGTCGACGCGCTCCCGCCGGGATTCGACGCGGGCGACCGCGAGCTGGTCGCCGCCGCGACCGCCCGCTGAGCCGCGCCCCGGGGGCCCCGGGACGGCCGGATCGCCGGGTCACTCGGCGGATCGGATCAGCGGATCAGGTCGAACGACTCCCACAACCCGACCGCGCTGCGGTTGGCGACCAGCGGCCAGCTGCCCCCGCCGTCGGCGCAGACGAACCGGTTGTTGGCCAACGACAGCAGGCTGAAGCTGCCGTCGGTGTTGGTGACCATCTGGAACGTCTCCCACTGTCCGACGCTGTACCGGTTCGCGATCAGGGGTGAGGCACCGCCGTTGTCGGCGCAGACGTAGCGCCGGTTGGCGGCCGACCACAGGGCGACGTTGTTGCCGCCGCGCGGCACGATGGTGAACGTCACCCAGGCCCCGACGGCGCCGCGGTTGGCGATCAGCGGGGCGCCGCCGGCGGCGTCCGCGCACACCACCTGACCGTTGGCCCGTGCGCGGATGCCGACGACCTGGCCGCCGGAGGGCGGGCTGCCGCCGTTGATCTTGTTCACCAGCGCCGGCAGCGCCTGGTCTCCCGGCGCGACGTCGATCTCGAAATGCATTTCGTCGGTCGTGCCCCGATAATCGCCACCCCAATAGATGACGTCGCCGCAGAATGACAGGATCGATCGAATGGACGCGACCTGACCGGCCGTGAACGTTCCTTTCGCCCCGTTGGGGTGAAGCACCGCATTGAGGTCGATGGCCGTACCCGAAGCGTGATTGGACCACACGCTCGGATTGTTGACATTCTTGCGGTAGCTGTAGCCCCAGCACTGCCCCGACCGCAGCGCCTCGACCTCGCCGTTGAAGCGGCCGGCGACGTACATCAGCACCGTCGCCACGTCGCCGGACTTGACCGGCAGCACGACCGACGTGCCCGGGACGGTGTAGTTCGCCACCCCGATCGCGGACGCCGGCGTGCCGACCGGCCAACCGTTGTAGGACGTTTCGACCGCATCCAGGGCGTACGTCCGGGCCACCGACGTCCGGGCGGCGAAGTGCGGGTCGTCCGGCAGCGGGCCGCACTCGCCCGACACCGGCACCGCCGCGGCGGCCGACCCGGGCCGGACGGCCGGCAGGGTCAGGGCGGCACCACCCAGGGCGGCCAGCGCGCCCACCCGCAACGCGGCGCGGCGGGACATTCCGGCGTGGTGCTCGCACATGGCGGATTCCTTTCGGCGGCGCCCCGGCCGTGACGGATGAATTGCACATCCGGCACAATTCGCCGTGGGCGGATCAGGAATTCATTCGTGCGCGACGATACCCCGTCATTTCGCATCGCGCACCGACGCACAGCGGGCGCACAGGTGCCGGGCGGCGGGCCACGATTTATTGCAGGTCGGCGCGGACCATTCGGGCCACGACCTCGTCGAATCCGACCGTGGGCGCCCACCCCAGTGCGGTCCGGGCGCGGGTCGCGTCACCGGTCAGCTCGACCGCGTCGACCGGCCGGACGAACGCCGGGTCGACCCGGACGTACCGCTCCCAGTCGTCGATGCCCGCCGCGGTGAAGGCCGCGGCCACGAACTCACGGACCGAATGAGCCCGGCCGGTCGCGATCACGTAGTCGTCGGCGACCGGGTGCCGGGCGGCGCGCACCATCGCGTCCACGTAGTCCGGCGCCCACCCCCAGTCGCGGCGGGCGTCCAGGTTGCCCAGGGCGAGCTCGTCCTGCTCCCCGCGGGCGATCCGCGCGGCCCCCTGGGTGATCTTGCGGGTGACGAACGCCGGCGGCCGGCGCGGCGACTCGTGGTTGTAGAGGATGACGGTCGAGGCGGCCAGGCCGCGGCCCCGGAACACCCGGGCCATGTGGTGCGCGTAGGCCTTGGCCGCGCCGTACGGCGTCACCGGCGCGATCGGGGTGTCCTCGGTCTGGGGGGCGGCGGCCGGGTTGCCGAAGATCTCGGCACTGGAGGCCTGCACGACCGCGACCGTGCCGCCGTGCCGCTCGGCCAGCTCCCAGGCGGCCTGCAGCACCCCGGCCGCGGCCAGCCCGGAGACCGCCCCGGTGGCGACCGGCTCCTGCCACGACCCGGCCACCGACGAGATGCCGGCCAGGTTGTAGATCTCGTCCGGCCCGATCTCGGCGAGCAGGCCGGCCACGGCCGCGGTGTCGGTCAGGTCGGCGACGTGCAGCGTCACGCCCGGGTAGGCCGCGGCCGTCGGGGCGACCTCGGCGGCCGAGCGGAGCAAGCCGTGCACCGAGGTCCCGTCGACCAGGAGCTGCTCGGCCAGGTAGCCGCCGTCCTGCCCGGTGATGCCGGTGATGAAGGCCGTCCGCCTCCCCGTCTGCCCCACTACCGACCGGCCAGCGCCCGCTGCTCGTCCAGGTCGGCGTCGACCATCATGGTGACCAGCTCGGGGAACGAGACCTGCGGCTCCCAGCCCAGTTCGGTGCGGGCCTTGGTCGCGTCGCCGATCAGCAGATCCACCTCGGCCGGCCGGAAGAACCGGGGATCGACCACGACGAGGTCCGACCAGTCGTCGATGCCGACGCGGGCGAAGGCGATGTCCAGGTACTCCCGGATCGAGTGGGTCTCCCCGGTCGCCACCACGTAGTCGTCGCCGGCGGGCGCCTGCAGCATCCGCCACATCGCGTCCACGTAGTCGCCGGCGAAGCCCCAGTCGCGCTTGGCGTCCAGGTTGCCCAGGGAGATGGAGTCCTGCAGGCCCAGCGAGATGCGGGCCACGGCCCGGCTGATCTTGCGGGTGACGAACTCCGGTCCGCGCCGGGGCGACTCGTGGTTGAACAGGATCCCGGACGAGGCGTGCATGCCGTACGACTCGCGGTAGTTGATCGTCATGTAGTGGCCGTAGACCTTGGCCACCCCGTACGGCGACCGCGGCCAGAGCAGCGTCGCCTCGGACTGCGGCACCTGCTGCACCTTGCCGAACATCTCCGACGAGGAGGCCTGGTAGAACCGGACCCGGCTCAGGTCGTCGCCGCTGTACAGCCGGGTCGCCTCCAGCATGTTCAGCACGCCCAGGCCGGTCACCTCGCTGGTCAGCCGGGCGTTCTCCCAGGAGTACGCGACGAACGAGATGGCGCCGAGGTTGTAGACCTCGTCCGGCGCGGCGGTGGTCATCGCCCGCATCAGGCTCGACAGGTCGGTCAGGTCACCGGTGACGATCTGCACCCCCGGCACCTGCTGCTCGACCAGCTCGCGCTTGGGGTTGTTCTGGCCGCGGACGAGGCCGAAGACCTCGTACCCCTTCCCGAGCAGCAGCTCCGCGAGGTAGAGGCCGTCCTGGCCGGTCACTCCGGTGATGAGGGCGCGTGGCATGGAAAGAGGTTCTCCCATCCTGGGGTCGGCCGCGCGACATGACGCGGAGCGTGCAGCGGATGGTAGCGCCCACCGCCCCGGTACTTTGTCCAGGTGACCGAGAACCGTGCCGTGTCCGACGGCCAGGCGGACGTCGCCCTGAGCGCTGCGCTGCGCGCGCTGGCCGACCGGATCGAGGCCGGCGAGGTCCCGCCGGCGGCCGGCGAGTTGGTCTCGGCGCTGCGCCGGGCGGCCGACGAGGTGGGCCGCTCGCACCGGCAGGCCGACGCCGCGCTGGTCTCGGCGCTGCGGTGGAAGGAACGGGCGGTGGCCGCCTGGGCGGACGGCAGCCGGGGCGCGGCCGCCGATCGGGCCGAGCTGGTCGACCTGCGCGGGCACGCCCACGAGCTGGCCGTCGAGCTGGGGGCGATCCGGCAGACCCTGTCCTGGCGGGTGACCGCCCCGTTGCGCGGCGTCCGGCGGCTGCGACCCGGACGGGCCCGATGAGACGCGGCGCGGTCCCCCCGGCCGGCCCCGTCGTCCGCACGCTGCCCGATCCCGATCTGGTGCGCCGGGCGCTCGCCGGCCGGGTGCGGGCGGTCGGCACCGTGCTGCTGGACGAACTGCCGGCGCCGGCCGGCTCCCCCGAGTCCGACACCGCCGCCGTGCTGTCCGCGATCGCCGACCAACTGCACGCGCACCCGACGAACGACCGGGTCTGGCTGGTGCTGGCCGGACTGGCCGCCGCCTTCCCGACCCGGGACGAGGTGGATCGCACCCGTCGCCGCATCGAGCTCGCCGACCCGGAGCAGACCGCGATCGCCCTGCTCGAGGACGCGATGGCCGCCGTCGGCACCGCCGGCACCCCGCTGGCCCGGGTGAGCGTCGCGGTCGGCCGGGTCGTGGTGGACGTCGACTTCACCGCCCGTCACGACCTGCACACCGGGATCCAGCGGGTCGTCCGCCAGACCGTGCCGCTGTGGCACACCGAGCACGACATCCTGCCGGTCGCCTGGACCAACGCCCGCGGCGCGATGCGGCCGCTGGACGAGGTCGAGGCGGCCCGCATCTTCGCGTGGACGGCCGACCGCACCACCCACGGCGGGGCCGACGAACCGGACCGGGTCGCCGACACCGACGACCACGTCGTGCTGCCCTGGCGCTCGGTCGTCGTGCTGCCCGAGGTGCCGCAGGTCGACGTCACCCCCCGGATCGCCGCCATCGGCGCTTGCTCGAACAACCGACTGGTCCTCGTCGGGCACGACGCGATCCCCCTGCTCTCGGCCGAGACGCTCGAGCTCGAGGAGCCGGAGAAGTTCATGACCTTCCTGTCGGCGGTCAAGTTCGCCGACCGGATAGCCGGGGTGAGCCGCTCGTCGGCCGCGGAGTTCGCCTCCTTCGCCTCGATGCTCTCGGCCCAGGGCCTGACCGGGCCGACCGTGACCGCGGTGCCGCTGCCGGTCGAGTTCGCGGTGCAGGACGCCCCGGACACCGCCCCGGCCGGTGATACGTCGGCCGGCCCGGGCATCCGGGCAACCGATCCGGGCGCGCCGCGTCTGCCCTCTTCGGGCACGCTGACGGACGGGGTGCCCGACGTGGTGGTCGTGGGCTCCCACGATCCGCGGAAGAACCACCTGGCGATCCTGCATGCGGCGGAGGTGTTGTGGCAGCGCGGCGTGCGGTTCCGGCTGTCCTTCGTCGGCAGCCCGGGCTCGAACGAGCAATTCCTCGTGCGGGTGCGCAGGCTGCAGCATCGCGGGCGCACGGTGGGCCTGCGCACCGGACTGTCCGACGCGCAGTTGCGGGCGGCGGTCTCCGGGGCCCGGTTCACCGTCTTCCCGTCGCTGCACGAGGGCTACGGGCTGCCGGCCGCCGAGTCGCTGGCCCTGGGGACACCGGTGATCACGACCTCGTACGGATCGACCGCCGAGATCGCGCAGGACGGCGGGGCGATCACGGTGGATCCACGGGACGACGCGGCCCTGGCCGCGGCCATGGAGCGGTTGCTGACCTCGGACGAGGACATCGACCGGCTGCGGGCGCAGATCCGGGCACGCCGCGAGAGGAGCTGGCAGGACTATGCCGACGAGCTATGGGACACCATTGTTCGACCGGTTCTTCGCGACCTTTCCGGGACGACAGACGTTGAAGGTCACTCGTAGACTCGCCGCCCACGGCCTGCGCACGGCCGACGCCCGCAACACCCCCCGGCGCCTGGTCCGGGACATCGACCGGCACGGCGGGCCGCGCCGCGCGTCGATCACGGGCCGGATCGGCACGCTGCTGGACGCCCTGGGCGTGCCCCGACCGGCCGATCCCGGCACGCGCGCGCTGGTCGACACCCTGATCGATGCGCTCACCCCGATCGACTCCCCGCTCGACTCCCCGATCGACGCTTCCGGGGCCTGGCTGACGCTGGCCGTGCTCGGCGGCCGGCTGCCCACCTCGGACGAGGTGCTCGCCGCGCGCCGGGCCGCCGAGGTCGACGGCCTGGTCGCGGTGCTGCGGATGACCGTCTGGAGCGGGCCTTTGCCCCGGCTGCTGGACAAGGGGCCGTTCGTCCCGGTCGAGGTGATCGCCGGCGCCACCCTGGTGGACGTCGACCACACGGCCAAGGTCGGCTTCGCCACCGGCATCCAGCGGGTCACCCGCGAGGCCGTGCGGCGCTGGGCGCAGCGTCACGACGTGGTGTTCGTCGGCTGGCACGCCGACGGGGTGTCGCTGCGCCGGCTCACCCCGGACGAGGTCCGCCGGGCGTGCTGGGGCGGCCCGGCCGTCGTCGACCCCGAGCCCGGCCCGGTGCTCGTGCCCGTCGGCTGCTCCTACCTGCTGCCGGAGCTCGCCACCGAGCCGGCCCGCACCGGGGCCCTGCTGTCGCTGGCGCAGCACTCGACCAACCGGTTGGCGGTCATCGGCTACGACATGTGCCCGATCACGGTGCCGGAGACCTGCGGGCCGGGGATGCCGGCGGCCTTCGCCCGGAACCTGGCCGCGGTCCGCCACGCCAACGCCGTGGCCACCATCTCCGAGGCGGCCGCGGTCGAGTACCGGGGGTGGGCCGCGATGCTGCCGCAGATCGGCATCCCGGGCCCGCGGGTGACGGCCTGCCTGCTGCCGAACACGGGTGCCGATGCCTCCGCCGATGCGCTGGCCGCCGGCGCGGACCGGCTGCTGGTCGCCGGCCTGCCGATGGTGCTGGTGGTGGGCAGCCACGAGCCGCGCAAGAACCACCTGGCCGTCCTGCACGCCGCCGAACTGCTGTGGCGCGATGGCCTGGCGTTCAGCCTGACCTTCATCGGCGGCAACGCCTGGAGCAGCGAGGCGTTCACCGAGCGATTGGCGGATCTGCAGCGGCACGGCCGGCCGGTGGAGACGATCTCGGCGGCGACCGACGACCTGCTCTTCGCCGCCTACCGGCTCGCCCGCTTCACGGTGTTCCCGTCGCTCAACGAGGGCTTCGGGCTGCCGGTGGTCGAGTCGATCGCCTGCGGCACGCCCGTTATCACCTCCGACTTCGGCTCGCTGCGGGAGATCACCGCCGACGGGGGCGCGCTGCTGGTCGATCCGCGCGACGACCACGCCCTGGCCGCGGCGATGCGCACGCTGCTGACCGACGACGCCGAGCTCGAGCGGCTGGCCACCCAGGCCCGCGGCCGGCCGACCCGCACCTGGGACGAGTACGCCGACCAGGCGTGGCAGATCCTGAACCCGGAAAGGTGACCAGGCAGTGACGTCCCAGAAACCGGTGACCTCGCAGAAGGACACCCGCACCGCGCGGCTGGCGGCCGCACCGCTGGTCCCCGCCGGCCCGGTCAGCGGGTTCATCGGGGGCACGGCCGACTCCGTCCGCGGGGTCTGGCGCTACCGCGAGCTGCTGGACCTGCTGGTCAAGCGCGAGCTCAAGAGCCGCTACAAGGACAGCGCCCTTGGCTTTCTGTGGTCGCTGATCCGGCCGCTGACCCAGCTGCTCATCTACTACATCGCCATCGGCCAGTTCCTCGGCGCGGCCCGATCGATCCCCGACTTCGCGATCTACATCTTCACCGGGCTGACCGCCTGGGGGCTGTTCAGCGAGATCGTCTCGACCGGCACGGGGTCGATCGTGGCCAACGGCGGTCTGGTGAAGAAGATCTACCTGCCGCGCGAGGTCTTCCCGCTCTCGGTGATCGGCTCGGCCTTCTTCAACTTCGTGATCCAGCTGGTCATCCTGCTCGTCGCCGCGCTCATCGCCAGCGAGCCGCCGTCCCTGCTCGGCTGGGGGTACGTGCTGCTGGGCACCGTCCTGCTGCTGATCTACGCGACCGCCGCGGCGTTCCTGCTGTCGGCCATCAACGTGTACCTGCGAGACGTGCAGTACCTGGTCGAGGTCGCGCTGATGGTGGGCTTCTGGCTCTCGCCCATCGTCTACGCGTGGAGCTTCGTGCACGACGCCCTGCACTCGCAGTTGTTGAACGAGCTGTATCTGGCCAACCCGGTCACGCTGGCCGTCCTGGCCTTCCAGCGCGGCATCTGGGTGGCCGGCGCCGGGGTGCCGCAGCCCGCGGACCTGGGTGTCCGGATCCTGATCGCCATCGCGATCGGCCTGCCCCTGCTGTGGCTGTGCCAACGCGTGTTCGCCCGTCTGCAGAGCAATTTCGCGCAGGAGCTGTGATGAGCGTGCACCGGAGTGCCGACCAGGTCACCGTCGTCAAGGTGGCCGGCGCCAGCAAGCGGTTCGTCATCCGCAAGGAGAAGTCGCTCAAGGAGCGGCTGGTCAACATGGGGCGGTCGAAGGCGCACAAGGACGACTTCTGGGCGCTGCGCGACATCGACCTGGAGATCTACAGCGGGTCGACCGTCGGGCTGATCGGGCCGAACGGTTCGGGCAAGTCCACGCTGCTCAAGCTGATCGGCGGCATCCTCCAGCCGACCTCCGGCACGGTCGAGCACCGGGGCCGGTTGGCCGCCCTGCTCGAGTTGGGCGCCGGTTTCCACCCGGATCTGACCGGCCGCGAGAACGTCTACCTCAACGCCTCGATCCTGGGCCTGTCCCGCAAGCAGACCGCCAAGTTCTTCGACCAGATCGTCGCGTTCTCCGGCATCGAGCAGTTCATCGACACCCAGGTGAAGTTCTACTCGTCGGGCATGTACGTGCGGCTGGCCTTCGCGGTCTCGGTGCACGTCGACCCGGACGTGCTGCTGGTCGACGAGGTGCTGGCCGTCGGCGACGAGCCGTTCCAGCGCAAGTGCATGGACCGGATCCGCCAGTTCCAGGCCGAGGGCCGGACCATCATCCTGGTCACCCACGGGCTCGACGCGGTGGCCGACCTGTGCGACCGGGCGGTCGTCCTGGAACACGGGAACATCGTCCTCGACGGCGACCCGGTGGACGCGCTGCGGCACCTGCGGGCCGACTTCGAGGTGATGCGCCAGGAGGACATCGACCAGCAGCGGGAGGAGTCGCCGGAGGAGATCGCCGGTGCCCGGGTGACGTCGGTCGCGCTGCACGGCCCGGACGGTGTGCCGTTGAGCCAGATCGAGCCGGGTGAGGCCATCCTGGTGACCGTTCGCACGGCCGTCGACGGAACGGTGTCCGATGCCGTGCTCGGCATCGGTATCGACAGCATGCTTGGTCAGGTGGTCTACGGGACGAACACCAAGCTGATGCGGATCGACCTGCCGCCGCTGAGCGGCGAGTCGACCCACACGTTCCGGCTGCCGGCGGTCTGGCTGGGCGAGGGTCAGTACACGATCCACGCCGCGATCGCCCGCGACGGTGGTGTGGAGTTGCACCGGTTGCCCAATGCCGCGCCGCTGACCGTGCACGCCAGGGGCCGCGGGGTCGGCTTCCTGAACATCGACGCCCAGTTGGTGCGGTGACGGGCCGGCACCGGCGCCCGCGTCGGAAGTGACCGGCGCCCCTCCCAGCGCCGCCCGCGGGTCGGCGCGGGCCGGTCCCGACCGGGGCACGACTCGTCGGTCCGGAACTGCGGCGCCGGAGCCGGCGCGCGGTAGGTTGACGCCGTGAATTCGCCGCCCTTCGTCTCGTACGCCCAAAATCGCGAGGACGTGGTGCTGTACCGGGCGCTGGGCCACATTTCCGGCGGCCGGTACGTCGAGGTCGGGGCGAACGATCCGATCGCCGACTCGGTCACCTACGCGTTCTACGAGCGCGGCTGGTCGGGCATCGCGGTGGAACCGGTTCCCGCCTTCGCCGAGCGGCTCCGCCAGGTCCGGCCGCGGGACCGGGTGCTCGAGGCGGCCATCACCGACCAGCCGGTCGAGACGATCGTCCTGCATCAGATCGCCGACACGGGGCTCTCGACCGTCGTCGACGACGTCGGGCAGCAGCACACCGACGCCGGTCTCAACGTCCGGGACGTGGTGGTTCCGGCCGCCCGTCTCGACGACGTCCTCGACTCGGCCGGGTGGGCGGGGACCGACATCCACCTGCTGCTGATCGACACCGAGGGCAGCGAGCAGTCGGTCCTGGAATCGATCGATCTGACCCGCTGGCGTCCGTGGGTCATGGTGGTCGAGGCCACCCGCCCCAATTCCACCGAGCCGACCTTCGAATCCTGGGAACACATCGTGCTGGCGGCGGGCTACCGGTTCTGCCTGTTCGACGGGTTGTCGCGGTTCTACGTCTCCGCCGAGCGCTGGGACGACCTGCACGGATCGCTGAGCACCCCGGCCAACATCCTGGACGCCTACAAGCCGTATCCGCAGGTGGTCACGGAGCAGGAGGTCGACCGCCTGCGCGCCGTCGTGGACGAGCTCACCGCCGAGCGCGACCGGATCCGCGACGAGAGCGAGGCCCGCGCCAGGGACGCGGCCGCCGCCCTGGAACTGCGGCAAACCGCCCTGGACGCCCGGGGCCGGGAGATCGACGAGCTCAACCGCAAGATCGGCCTGCACGTCAATCACATCCAGGTCGTCGACGCCGAGCTGGCCCGGACCCGCGCCGAGCTGGAGGCGATGAAAAAGACGCTGTCCTGGCGGATGACGCAGCCTCTGCGCCGGGCGCGCACCGCGTCCCGCAAGCCCTCGTCCTGACCACGGCCGGGGCTCCGACCGGTCTTCGTTCGGGATGCCGAATTCCGCTGCCGGCGGCCCGGGGGCCGTGTCGACCCGGCCGAACCGGCCCCGTTCTCCGGTACAGTTCCCCGGAAGAATGCACACCGCATACAGGACGTGATCGTCGTTACACAATACGAAGAACCCGATACGGATTCCGGGGTTTACCGTTCCGGGTATTTCGAGACGCGGCTGGCGCCCAACTCCAGTCGCACGGCGACCTGGCGGCACATCTGCCGCTACCTGGAGCGATTCGTCGCACCCGACGCGGCGGTGCTGGAACTGGGCGCCGGCTGGTGCGACTTCTCGAACAACATCCGCGCCGGGCACGTCGTCGCCATGGACATCGACGCGGTGGTCCGGTCCGCCGCGGCGTCCCACGTCCGGGCCGAGGTCGGCGACTGCACCGATCTGTCCCGCTTCGCGGACGGCTCCTTCGACGTCGTCTTCGCCTCGAACCTGTTGGAGCACCTGGAGCGCCCGCAGGCGCAGCGGCTATTGGCCGAGGCCGGCCGGGTGCTGCGGCCCCGGGGTCGCTTGATCCTGCTCCAGCCCAATTTCCGGCTGGATCCGGGCGGGTACTTCGACGACTACACGCACGTGGCGATCTACACGGACCGGTCCCTGAACGACTACCTGACCTCGCTGGGCTGGCGGGTCGAGACCGTCATCGCCCGCTTCCTGCCGCTGACCATGAAGAGCCGCGCCTCGCGGCTGACGTTCCTGGTCCCCGCGTACCTGCGTTCGCCGGTCAAGCCGCTGGCCGGGCAGATGCTGCTGGTCGCGGGCCGACCCGGCGGCGCGTGAGAAGCACCCGCCGCCGATCCCCCGTCTGGAGCCGATAGCAATGTGGCACGACAAGACGATCAGCGTCATTCTCCCGACCTACCGGGAAAAGGACAGCATCGCCGCCTGCATCAATGCGTTCGACAAACTCGGCATCGTCGACGACATCATCGTGATCAACAACAATGCCGAGCCGGGGACGTCGGAGGAAGTCGCCGGCACCGCCGCCCGGGAAATCCTGGAGACCAGGCAGGGGTACGGCGCCGCCATCGCCCGCGGGCTGTCGGAGGCGACCACCGACCTGGTCTGCGTCTGCGAACCGGACGGCACCTTCGAGCCGCGCGACCTGTTCAAGCTGCTCGCCTTCACCGCCGAGTGCGACTTCGTGGTCGGCTCGCGCACCGTCTCCAACTTCATCTGGGACGGGGCCAACATGGGCCTGTTCCTGCGCTGGGGCAACTGGGCGGTGGCCAAGTTCATCGAGGTGCTCTACAACACCGCCTACCTCAGCGACGTCGGTTGCACCTTCCGGGTCATGTCCTGGGAGCGCGCCCGCGACATCTCCGACCTGCACCGGACGTCCGGCTCGGCGTTCGGGCTGGAGATGCTGCTGCTGGCCGTCATCCGGCGGGCCCGGATCGTGCAGGTACCGGTCAACTACTACCCACGGGTCGGCGAGTCCTCGGTGACGGGACATCTGGGCAAGACGATCCGGCTGGGCAGCCAGATGATGGCGATGGTGGTGCGGTACCGGCTGCGCGCCCGCCGGATCCGGTCCACCGGCCGTGGGGCCTGACCCCCGAGCACTCAGGAGAAGACCCGTCACCGTGAACAGATCACCCGAGGTCACCGACCCGCCCGCCGACCTGCGGCCGGCCGATCCCGAGCCGCACGGGTGGCTGGTGTACGCGCTGGCCTGCGTGCCCGCCGTGCTCGTCGGGCTGGGGGTGCGGATCTGGGTCATGCACTCGCCGCTGCTCCCGCTCAACGCCGACGAGGCGTCGACCGGGCTGCAGGCCTGGGGCGTCCTGCACGGCGACTTCAAGGCGATCGTCTCGGGCAACCAGTACGGCGCCGCCACCGAGTCGTACCTGTTCGCGCCGTTCCTGGCGATCTGGTCCGGGTCGGTCACCCTGCGGGTGCTGTCCATCGGCCTGTCGGTGGTGGCCGCCGTCGCCCTGTACGCGCTGGCCCGCGAGTTCGTCTCCCGGGCGCTGGCGCTGTGCGCGGCGCTGATCGGCTGGTCGATGTCGGCGGCGGTCGTCCTGGTCTGGACCCGCCCGTACATGGGCTACACCACCGGGTTCATCGCCGAGGTGATCGCGATCCTGGCGGCCACCCGGGCGATGGAACGCAAGGAGCATCTGGGCCGGCTCGCGTTCCTGGGCGGTTTCGCCGCCGGGTTCGCCATCTTCAGTCACCCGATGTTCGGCATTGTCTCCCTGCTGGCCCTGATCCCGCCCACGGTCGTGCACGTGCGCGCCCTCACCGGGTGGTGGCTGCCCGCCGCGGCCGGCGGGATCCTCGGGCTGTCCCCCTGGCTGGTGTTCATCGCCCGCAACGGGCCGCCGTCGGGCCCGCAGCTGGAGTCGACGTACCCGGGCCGGGTGGTCGGCTTCGTCGTCGACATGATGCCGCGGCTGATCGGGCTGCGGTCCGGCAACGGGAGCTGGCTGGGCGGTCACGCCTGGCTGGTGATGCTGATCGTCGGTCTGGTCCTGGCCGGGGCGCTGGTCGGGTTGATCCTGCTGGCCCGCCGGTTCCGGTCCCGGGCGCTGCCGGTGGTGGTCAGCGGGGTGCTCGCGTTCCCGGCGCTGGCCGTGGTGCCGGCCCTGGTCGGCCACGCCGACGCCCGGTACGGCTTCCCGTTCATCCCCCCGCTGGTGGTCGGGCTGGCCGCCCTGGGACTGCTGCTGCCGGCGCGCCGCCAGCACTCGCCGGCCCTGGTGGCGGTCGTGCCCACCCTGTGGGCCCTCGCCGCCTGCATCCCGCTGATCCACCACGACATCGGCTGGACCACCACCGAACCGGACGCCGGCGCGGAGCAGGCGACGCAGTACCTGCTCGATCGGGGCGCGGTCGGCGTCGGCGGCGAGTACTGGGCCACCTACCTGGTCGACTACCTCTCCGACGACGAGCTCAAGGTGCGGCCCGACCTGTGGATCCGGTTCCCGGACGACGCCGCCGCCTTCGACCAGGTCCCCGTGCCGGAGCGGTTCTTCATCTACACCACCGGTCTGCCGCCGAACCTGCCCCTGCCGGCGGAGGACTACGACAAGGTGACGGTCGGCGGGTACGACATCTACGCACCCCATGGCGGATGACCGCACCGTCGCGTCTCCCGACGTGATCGCTCCGGCCGGACCACCACCGGTGGCCGCGGCCGGTGCGGTCACCGGGCCGGCGGGCGGGCCGGAGGGCCGGGCGGCCCGCGGGCGGGTCACCACCCAGCTGTCGGCCTGGGGGCCGGCCCTGCGGCTGGGCGGGTTGGTCTGGCTGATCTTCACCGCCCTGCGCTACGTCGTGGCCGCCGTCGTGGAGTACCAGTTCCAGGCCGGCCACGGCCGGCTCCGGTTCGGGCTGCCCGGTGTGCTGTCGCTGCCGTTCACCTTCGACTCCGGCTACTTCGCCGAGATCGCCGGCAACGGGTACTTCGGCGAGCGGACGTCGTCGACCTGGCGCGCGTTCTTCCCCGGCTATCCGCTGGCCATGCGGGCCACGTCGCTCGCGCTGACCTTCGACGTCTCCTGGGGCCGGCTCGTGGTGGCCGGCGCCCTGATCAGTGCCGCCTGCTCGCTGGTGGCGACCGTCCTGGTGTTCCGGCTGGCCCAGGAGCTGGCCGGGATCCGCGCCGGCGTGTGCGCCGCGCTGCTGCTGATGGTGTGGCCGGCGGCCGCCTTCCTGTCCGCCGCCTACTCCGAGTCGCTCTACCTGGTCTTCGCCCTGGGCGCGTGGTGGAACGCGCTGCGCGGGCGCTGGTGGATCGCCGGCCTGCTGTGCGCCGGGGCGTCCCTGACCCGGATCAACGGCGTCTTCCTGGCGGCGGCGCTGCTGGTGCTGCTCCTGGTCCGGGTCGCCCGCCGGCAGGAGACGTTCCGGGTGCACAAGGTGCTGGCCGTCGGGGTGGGCACGCTCGGCGCGGTCGCCTACCTGGGGTATCTCTGGGCCCGGACCGGCGACCCGCTCGCCTGGCAGCACGCCCAGACCGAGGGCTGGGGCCGGACGACGGTGGCGCCCTGGACCTCGCTGGTCAACACCGTCGAGGCCGTCGGGCTGGTCTCGGACCCGTTCCAGCGGGCCCAGTTCGTCATCGACATCGCGGCCGTCGCCCTGTGCCTGCTGGCCGCGGGCTACATGGTCTACCGCCGCTACTGGGCCGAGTTGACCCTCACCCTGATCACGGTGCTCGTGCTCGCCAGCAACGCCAGCTACCTGTCGATCATGCGCAACACCCTCACGATCTTCCCGCTGTTCGTGATCGGCGGCGCGATCCTGGCCCGCCGTCGTGAATGGGTCACCTCGATGGTGCTCACCCTGTCCGGCGTCTGGATGGTCGCGACGACCGCCCTGTTCACCCTCACCCGGTGGGTCGGGTGAGGCCGGCCGGCCGGTCGGCGGCGACCGTCGCCGCGACGGCCCCGCTGGTCAGCGCCGGGCGCGGACGATCGAACCGTTAAGTTATCCGGGTGACTGCGGAACCCTTCGTGTCCTTCGCGCCGAACCGGGAGGACGTCGTCCTGCACCGGGCATTCCCGGACGTCCGCGCCGGCGGGTTCCTCGACCTCGGCGGGCGCGGTCCGGCCGAGTCGTCGATCGGCCACGCCTTCACCCGGCTGGGCTGGTCGGGCCTGCGGGTGCCCGCGGGTGAGCCGGTCGACGCCCTGGCCGTGCCGCCGGGGGACCTGCACTTCGTGGTCGTCGACGGGCCGCCGGCCGAGCGCATCGCCACGCTCGGGCAGGCCCTGCCCGACACCGTCCGCCCGTGGGTGATGGTCCTGCGGGACAGCGCCGCGGCCGTCCCGGCGCGGACGTCGCCGGAGGTCCTGGACCCGTTCGCGGCCCAGGGGTACGACCTGTGCCTCAACGACGGTGTCTCACTGTTCCTGGTCGACCGCGGCCGGCCGGCCGCGGGGCGCGAGGCGTTGTCGGTCCCCGCGAACGTGCTGGACGACGTGGTCTACCACCGTGACCTGGCCCGCGACCAGCTGCTCGCCGACCTCGACGTCCGGCTGCGGGCGACCGCGGAGCGGCTCGACGAGCACGACGAGGCCAACCTGGCCGCCGTCCTGGAATGGCGCCGCTTCGCGGTCGATGCCTGGTCCCGCGCCGCGACGGCCGGGCGGGCCGCCGAGGTCCGCAACCTCCGCAAGCAGATCGAACTGAACTTCAACCACATCAAGGTCGTCGACTCCGAGATCGACCGGTTGCGCGACGAGCTCGACGCCTTCCAGCACACGTTCTCGTGGCGGGTGACCGAGCCGTTGCGCCGGGTCCGCGGCGTGACCCGGCGAGGCCGGTCTTGACCCGCTCGGCCGCACCGGGTTCGGCCCTCATCGGGGCCAGCGACGTCGATCTGGCGCAGGCCGCGCAGGCGGCCCTGGCCGATCGCCTCACGACCGCGGCCGTCCATCTGCTGCCCGGGGCCGCCCCGGCGGCCGGCGACGACCCGGCCGGCACGGTCGCCGACCTGCTCGAGGCGGCCGTGCGGGCGCTGGCCCCCCGGCCCGACAACGACCGGATCTGGCTGCTGCTGACCGCCGTCGCCGCGGCGTTCCCCTCGCGCGGTCAGGTCGACCGGACGCGGCGCAAGCTCCAGCTGCGCAGCGAGCGGGCCGCGGTGCTGTCGGTGCTGGCCGACACGCTGGAGCTGGCCGCGGAGGCCGGGGACCTGACCGCCCCGATCGACGTCGTGGACCGGGCGGTGGTCGTCGACGTCGACCACACCGCCAAGTACGACCTGCACACCGGGATCCAGCGGGTCTCCCGCAGCCTGATGCCGATCTGGACCGCCGACCACGGGGTGGTGCCGGCCGCGTGGACGGCCCAGTCCGGGGCCCTGCGGCACCTGTTCCCGGCCGAGCTGGCCCGGGTGGTGGAGTGGAGCGGCATCGCCGCCGGGCCGGAGGCCGAGTTCGGCCGCCCGCTCGGCGAACTGGTCGCCACCCGCCTGCTGGTGCCGTGGCGCAGCGTGCTGGTGCTGGTCGAGGTGCCGCCCGCGGCCGCGTGCGACCGCCTCGCCGCCTTCGGCTCCTACTCGGGCAACCGGCTGGTCGCGGTGGCCCACGACGCCATCCCGGTGGTGTCCGCCGACATGGTGCCGACCGAGGACACCAGCAAGTTCGTGCGGTTCCTGACGGCGATCAAGTTCGCGTCCCGGGTGGCCGGCGTCTCCGCCTCCGCCGCCTCCGAGATCGCCGGCTTCGCCGCCGCGCTGCCCACCCAGGGCCTGGTCGGGCCGACGGTGGTCGAGGTGCCGTTGGGCGCCCCCGACGTGATCCCGGACGTCCCGGCGGTGGATGCCGCGGTGCCCGGCAGGGCACCCGCGCCGACGGTCCTGGTGGTGGGCAGCCACGAACCGCGGAAGAACCACCTGGCCGTCCTGCACGCGGCCGAGCTGCTCTGGCGCGAGGGCGAGGAGTTCGAGCTGGTGTTCATCGGAGGCAGCGGCTGGGGCGACGAGTTCCCCCGCCGGGCCGCCGAGCTCCGGCAGGCGGGCCGGTCGATCACCGTCCGCCGCGCGGTCACCGACGACGAGCTCAATGCGGCCTACGCGGCGGCGCGGTTCACGGTGTTCCCCTCCCTGCACGAGGGTTTCGGGCTGCCCGTGGTCGAATCGATCGCCCACGGCACCCCGGTCATCACCTCCGACTTCGGCTCGACCGCGGAGAGCGGCGCGGCCGGCGGCACGATCCTGATCGACCCGCGGGACGACGAGGCGTTGACGAGCGCGATGCGCACCCTGCTGACCGACGACGAGGTGCTGCGGCAGCTGCGGGAGCAGATCGCCGCCCGGCCGGAACGGACCTGGAAGGACTACGCGGACGACCTGTGGGAGCAACTGGTGGAGCCCGAACGGCAGGTGACGCAGTGACCGAACGTCTGCGGCGCCCGCGGCGGTGGCGGGCCGCCGTCCCCCATCCCGGCGCGGACGGCCCGCCCGACCGGGTCGCCGAGGTGGCGGCGGCGGTCGACGCGTTGCCGCAGCACCGCCGGGACGCCATCCGGCGGCGGGCGCAGGAGGTCGTGCGGGCGCTCGAGGGTGGTGTCGGCGACGCGGTCCCGACGGCGGACGTGGTCCGGGCGCTCATCCGGACGGTGACCCCGATCGACGCGCCCCGGGCCTGGCTGCTGCTCGCGGTGCTCGGCGGACGGTACCCGGACGGCAGCCGCGTCCAGGCCGCCGTGCGCACCGCGGCCCTGGACGGGGCCGAACCGGTCGTCACCGGCACCCTGGCCGAGCTGGTGCTGGCCTCGCGCGACGACCCGGCGGGGTCGGGCAGCATCCCGTGGCCCCAGGTCACGGTGCTGACCGGGCAGACCCTGGTCGACGTGCATCACACCGCCACCGCCGGGTTCGCCACCGGCATCCAGCGGGTGACCCGCGAGGTCACCCGGCGCTGGTTCGAGCGGCACGAACTGACCCTGGTCGGCTGGCACCAGGACCTGTCCGGCATGCGGCTGCTCACCCCCGACGAGGGGCGGCGGGCCCGCTTCGGCGGCGACGAGGCCGACGTCCCCACCGGGGACCCGCTTCTGGTGCCCTGGCAGTGCCGGTACATCCTGCCCGAGCTGGCCGCCGAGGTGGTGCGGGCCGGGCACCTGCAGACGATGGCCCAGTACTCGGGCACCAGCCTGAACATGATCGGGTACGACCTGGTGCCGATGACCACGGCCGAGACCGCCCACGAGGGCATGGTGCCCGGCTTCGCCCGGAACCTGGCCGCAGCGCGCTACGCCCGGGTGATCGTGCCGATCTCCGAGGGTGCCGGCGTCGAGTACCTGGGGTGGCGGGCGATGCTGGCCGGCGCCGGGCTGTCCGGTCCCCGGATCGAGCCGGTGGTCCTGCCCGCGGAGGCCCAGCCGGAGACCGCGGAGTCGATGCGGCTGGCTAGGTCCCGCATCCCGGTCGGGACGCTGCCCGCCGTGCTGGTGGTCGGCAGCCACGAACCGCGCAAGAACCACCTGGCGATCCTGCACGCGGCCGAGCTGCTCTGGCGCGAGGGCCGGGCCTTCAGCCTGTGCTTCATCGGCGGCAACTCCTGGAACAGCGAGGAGTTCACCACCACGCTGGCCGACCTGCAGGACGCCGGACGCCCGGTCGAGGCGGTGTCCGCGGCCAGCGACGACCTGCTCTGGGGGGCCTACCGGGTGGCCCGTTTCACCGTCTTCCCGTCCATCAACGAGGGGTTCGGCCTGCCGGTGGCCGAGTCCCTGGCCTGCGGGACGCCGGTCATCACGTCCGGGTTCGGCTCGATGAAGGAGATCGCCGACGACGGCGGCGGCGCGCTGCTGGTCGACCCCCGGGACGACGAGTCGCTGGTGTCGGCCATGCGTGCCCTCCTGGTGGACGACGACCTGCTGGCCGAGCTGCGGCGGCAGGCGCGGGCCCGGCCGGAGCGGACCTGGGACACCTACGCCGTCGACACCTGGGCCGCGCTGACCGGGGAGGCCGACCCGACGGCCTGACCGCCCGGGGCCGCCGGCGCCGCCCGTCCGGTGGTGGCGAACGGCGGCGGGCCGGCGGTTCGGGCGCCGTCAGCGGGGAAGAATCGGCCCGGAGTTGCGGGTGTCGACGAGCCGGGCGGCGTTGTGCGTCACCACCGCACCGGTCTCGGCGACCTGGTCCCAGATCAGGTCGGTCGCCGAATAGGAGTAGAAGCAGACGTCGCCGTTGGCGTCCGGCTGCACCGTCACGAAGTTGGCCAACGTCTGCCCGGCCGCGTAGTTCAGGTTCGACGAGTTCGGCCGCCCGTTCAGGCACGGGTACGCCGTGATGAACCCGCCCGCGCCAGGCACCACCGCGGTCACGTTGCCCATGACGGTCTGGGTCCCGGGACTGGCCACGTGCAGCTTGCGAGTTCCGCCGGCGGGCAATCGGTCGCGGCTGTTGCGGGTGTCCAGCAACCGGGTCGCGTTGTGGGTGGTCACCGCACCCGTTTCGGCGACCTGGTCCCAGATGAGGTCGGTCGCCGCATAGGAGTGGAAGCAGATGTCACCGTTGGCGTCCGGCTGCACCGTCACGAAGTTGGCCAACGTCTGCCCGGCCGCGTAGTTCAGGTTCGACGAGTTCGGTGGGGTGGGGGTACAGGCATACGCGGTGACGAACCCGGAACCGGCCGGTCCCACCGCCGTCAGGTTGCCCATGACCGTCTTGGTCCCCGGGGTGGCCACGTGCACCTTGCGCACCCCGTTGGCCGGCAGCCGGTCCCGCGAGGTGCGGGTGTCCAGCAACCGGGTCGCGTTGTGGGTGGTCACCGCGTCGGTCTCGGCGACCTGGTCCCAGATCAGCCCCGTCTCGGCGTAGCTGTAGAAGCACACGTCACCGTTGGCGTCCGGCTGCACCGCGACGAAGTTGGCCAGCGTCTGCCCGGCCGCGTAGTTCAGGTTCGACGAATTGGGCCGCCCGTTCAGGCACGGGTAGGCGGTCACGAATCCGGATGCGCCCGCGCCGGTCACGGTCAGATTGCCCAGGACCGTCTTCACGCCGGGGTCGGCCACGTGCAGGGTGTACGAGGCGCCGGGGGCGACGTTCCCCTTCGGGGCCGCGATGAACGACCACGTGATCGCCGCCCGGGCGGGCTGGTTGATGGTCGCGGTGAAACGACCCCAGTCCAACCAGCGATTCGGGATCAGCACCACGGCGTGATCGCCCTCCAGGATCGCCTGGCCGGTCGGGCCGTAGACCTCGTCGGACGAACGGTAGGTGTTCTCGTCGACCACGCAGAGCGAACCGTCGCCGGTCCGGAACTGCTGCCCGTTCGCCGAGGTCAGGGTCGCGGTCAGCCCGGCGGCCGGGGCGGTGGTGAGCAGCGCGATCAGCGGCAGGCCGGCCGGTCGGTCCTGCCAGCCGCAGGTCTCCAGCGGATCGGGCAGCTCGTAGCCGTCGTAGAGGGTCAGGTTGGTCGTCATCCCGTTGCCCGGGAAGAGCACCTGGGCCGGAGGGGCGTCCGTCAGCCCGCCGATGACGTCCAGGCCGGCCAGCCCGTCGCTCGAAGAGAAGGCCACCCGTTGCAGGCCGGGCCGCAGCATGCCGATCGCGTGGAACGGTCCGGAGAACCACCCGTCGATCACCTCGGCCGGCGGCCAGCCGTCGACCCCGAAGAACAGGTTGCTGCGGGAGGCCTCCTGCGCCCCGAGGTCGGAGTAGTAGGGGCTCGCCGGATTCTCCGTGTGCAGGTTGTCGTACGGCGGCACGAACAGGTCGGGATCGGTCAGCTGGAGGTAGATGAAGTGGTTCCGCAGGCCCGCCGACCAGGACGGTTCCTCGGTCACCGGACTCAGGCCGGCCGCCTGCCGGTAGACGTTGATCTGCCGCAACCACGCCGACGAGTCGGATTGCGGGAGCGGCGGTGGCGCCGCCCCGGCCTGGCCGGCCGCCGTCGTGACCAGCACGCTCGACAACGCGACGATGCCGGCGATCGCCATGGTCAGCCGTCGAACAGGTGACATGTCCCGCCCTCCCCCGGCCGATCCCGGCGAAGGCGCCGCGATCGGATGGCCCAGTGTCGTGCACCGCGCCGATGTCCGCCACCGACGGGGCCGTGGGCGGTGACGATCCGTCACCGCAGGACCCGGCCGGACCCGTCCGGGCGACACCTCCGCTCGACCCGCTGACCGATCTTGACAACAATCTAAGACTACACTGGGCTATCTCTTTGTACTCTCCGTAGCCATTGGGGCTGAGGGGTGGAAGGGGACGTCCATGAGCAAAGTGGTGCGCGCCATGGTCATCGGCGGGGCCAGTGTGGCCCTGCTGGCCGGCGCGGTGGGGGCGGTGGCGGCCGGAGATCCGGGCGTCACCCCCACGGAACCATCCGTCCTGGTGGGAATCTCGCCGTGTCGGGCCGTCGACACCCGGGCCGGGGGGCTCCCGATGGTCAACGGGGCCCTGCGGACGTTCCAGATCGCCGGTTCGCAGAGCCTGGCGGACCAGGGCGGGAACCCGGCCGGTTGCGGCATCCCGGATGACGCGACCGCGGTCAGCGCCACCATCACCATCACCCAGACGCAAAGCAACGGGTACGTGACCCTCTACCCGACCGGCGACGCCCCGCCCGCCTCGTCCTCCATCAACTGGTACACCGGCGGCCAGACCCTGGCCAGCAGCATCACCGTCGCCCTCGGCGACGGCCAGCTCGACGCGACCTCCGCCGGCGGATCGACCCAGCTCATCATCGACATCACCGGCTATTACCAGACCGGCGGTGCCGGACCCAGCGGTCCGCCCGGACCCACCGGACCGCAGGGCGAACCGGGCGTCGCCGGCAGCGTCGGACCCACCGGACCGCAGGGCGAACCCGGACCCACCGGACCCACCGGACCGCAGGGCGAACCGGGCATCGCCGGCAGCGCCGGACCGACCGGTGAGACCGGACCCACCGGGCCCAGCGGGCCGGCCGGACCCACCGGCCCTGCCGGACCCACCGGGCCGGCCGGCGCGGACGGCGGCGGCTCCATCCTCGCCGCGTCCAGCGGCGGTCCGGTGACCCTGACGACCGTTCTCGGCGGTCTCGACGGTCAATCCGCGATGCTGCCCCTGGCCGGAGCCGGGACGGATACCGTCGTCGCGATCGGCGGAGCGATCGACACCACGACCACGGGTGGGCTGGTCCAGGTGTTCCCGCGGGACGGTGTCATCACCTCGATCTCGGGCCGGTTCAGCACCACCGCGGCCCTGACTCTGGTCGGAAGTTCCATCACGATCACGGCCCAGCTCTACACCTCGAGCGCGGGTGACAACGCCCTGGTGCCGGTTCCGGGTGCGACCTGCACGATGGCGCCGCCGTACACCGGGATCGTGGCCACCGGCGCACTCACGTCCTGCACCACGACCGGGCTGTCGATCCCGGTGACCAATCAGACGGCCGGGGTCGTGCTGGTGACCGCGCAGGTGACGGCGGGCATCGACATCGCCACCTCCATCGCCGGAAACGCGAGCGCGAGCATCAACGTCGCCTGAGCATGACCGCCTGATCAATCGGGCACCGGGGGCCGCGGTCATCATCGACCGCGGCCCCTGTTGTGTCGCCACCCCGTCCGGATGCCGGTGCGACCGGTGGCAGATGCCCGAGCCGGTCGTGGACGTCAGAACGGACGCACGTAGATGACCAGATCGTGCAGCAACTGGATCGGGCTGCGGCCGCGCAGGTCGATCGTGGAGACCCCCGGGGCGACCTCCCGGCACGACTCGCCGGTGTCACACATCCCCGGCACCTGGCCCACCCAGAGCACGGCCGGCGCCGCCCGCGGAGTGGTCAGCGACTCGAGCACCCACCGGCGCCGGTCGTAGCCGGGATAGACCGTCGTGACCGCCGGCCCGATCACCGCCGCGCAGCCGTACGCGGGGATGCGGTCGGCGAAAATGGCCACGTCGGCGCCGGTCTGCGCGGCGGCCTGCTGCACCGCGGCACAGGTGGCCAGCAACTCGTCGACCGGCATCTGCTCGTACTGCGAGCTGGCCGCACCCCGGCTCTCGAGCATGGCGCCGCGGTCGGACCAGGTGACCACCCGCCAGGTCGCCGTCAGTCCGACCAGGACGACCAGGCCGATTACCGGCCACCGCTCCCATCGCGCCGGGACGGGCAACGGGTCCAGGCAGGTCGCGACGAACCAGAGTCCGATCGGCAGCGGCAGCAGCAGGCGGGCCGCCTGGAAGTACACGGTCCCCAGGTCGTCGTAGGTCTTGCCCAGGGACAGGATCAGCCCGGTCGCCACCACCAGGACCGCCAAGGCCGTGATCGCCGCCGGCCGGCGCTGGATCAGGACCAGCACCCCCAGGGTGCCGACGGCCAGGAACACCAGCACAGGGGTGCGCAGGACCTCCGGCGTGTACGGGCCGAGCATCCGTTCCGGGTGCGACAGGTTGTCGGCCAACACATCCCAGTGCGGCTGGAACGGGGCCGTCGGGTGCATGTCGTCGGTGGGATGCTCGCCGTACCACCAGCCGACGAACGCCAACCAGAGGCCGACCGGCGTCAGCGCCGTGAGGAAGGTGATCGCGGTCCGGCGCCAGCCCCGGTCGCGGGCCGCCGGCAGGCAACGGATGAGCGTGTAGATGACGGCCGGCGCGGTCATCAGCAGGCTCGAGGTGTCCGCCAGGAACGCCACCGCCGAGACCGCCATGGCCGCCGCGGCCCACCGGATCCGGTCCGGGAACAGGATGACGATCGCCAGCACGACGCCGCCGAGGAACCGGCCGGCCGCCGTGCCGTACACCGATGCGGCGACCACGTACTCGGTGCTCAGCAGCGCCGGCATGGCCACCGCGACGGCCGCCAGGAACCGGTGCCCGCGCCGCCAGGCGGCGGCCGCCGGCATCCACCAGGACGCCAGGTGCGCGGCGCCCAGCACGATCGGCAACGCGACCGGGTACCCGACGCCGACGGCGTGCAGCAGCTCGGTCGGGATCGATTCGAGGGTGGACCCGTAGGCCTGCCCCCAGAAGTTGGGCTGCTCGGGCCGCAGCCGGCCCCACGACTCCGCGGCCGCCCACAGCAGCGCCCAGTCGTCGCTGACGAACCGGTCGAACCAGCCGACGATCAGCCAGATCTGCTGGACCAGCACGAGCACACCGAGCCCGACGACGACGCGGCCGTCGACCGCGACCCCCGGCCGGGTGGCCCGCCGGTCCCCCACGACCGGCAGCACGTCGGTGTCGTCACCGGGTCCGGCGGGACCGGTCACCTGCATCGAACGGTCCATCCTCGCCCATCGCTCGCCCGACCCGACTCGCTCCGCTGCGGAGGGTATCGCCGGGCGGGCGACGGGCGGCGGAGGCGCACGCAACCGGGCCGGGTCAGGCCGGCAGCTCGCGGACCCCCTGCGCGGAGACCGCACAGATCCGGCCGGCGAAGCCCTTGGCGCGCATCCACTGGGCCAGGGCCGTGCCGTCGGACTGCCCGACCTGGCCCGGATAGTCCAGGGGGTCGGCCCGGCTGTACCCCTGGGGGGTCGGCAGGCCGGAGAGGACGGAGAACACGACGGCGTCGATCGGGTTCTTCCACGGCGGCGCGGACGGGTCGTCGTCGAGCAGGATCACCGCGTCGCACGCCGCCCGGGCCGGTTCGATCTGCGCCTGCAGCTGGGCCGGCAGCAGGTCGGCCCGGGTCCAGGTCGAGTACGCGGTGCGCTGGGCCTCGGCGAACATCAGCAGGACCAGCAGGCCGGTCCCCGTGGCCACCACCGCGCGGCCCCACCGCACCTGCCGCAGCCGGGCGGACCGGCGCCACCGGAGCTCGATCGCGCGGAGGATCACGACGACCGCGATGCCGGCCAGCACGGACATCACGCGGAAGGGCGCCCGAACCGCCTCGAAGCCCGGGATGTGCACCCAGGCCAGCCGGAAGAAGCTGAGCCCGCGGTCGTCCATCAGCAGGAAGGCCAGGACCGCGACCACCGTCAGGCAGGACGCGAGCAGACCGACGCGACCGACGCCCTGTGCCCCGGCGGACCCGGCCGGCTCGAGCGTGACCGGGTCGGCCGGATCGGCCGGCGACGTCGAGCGACCGAGCACGGACGAGCGCAGGACGGCCAGCCCGGCCGCGACGAACGCGACGAACAGCACCGGCGGAAAGCCCAGCTGCTGCTCGTTGTTCGAAAGGGCGAACTCGGGCACCCGCGCGTACAGGCCGCTCCACAGCCCGCCGCCGCCGAAGCTCGCATTCCAGATGTCGGACCAGCGCGGGCTGTAGGCGATGACATCGGTCCAGCCGGACTTGGGCAGCAGGCCGCGGCTGGGCAGGTACACCCACAGCACGCCGACCCAGAGCACCACGAACAGCACCGCCAGCACGACCCCGGGGACGGAGCGGAGCGTGCCCCACAGGTCGCCGGCGACCTGCCGGACCGCCCGCGCGATCCCGGACCCCGAGCTCAGCAGCAGCAGCGCCAAGCCGAGGAAACCCAGGACGACCGCGGCCAGCATCAGCGCGTACCAGGACGACAGGGCCAGCAGCGGCGGGACCAGCACGAGCAGGGCCACCCCCCGCCGGACGTGCCGGCGTCCGATCACGTCGGCCAGCCCGACGAAGATCCAGGAGACCGAGAGCATGCCGAACAGCTGCACGTGATCCAGTTGCGCCAGCATCGGGTACGACGCGACGGTCAGCACGACCATGGCCGACTGCAGCCACGGGCTGTCCAGCAGCCGGCGGGACAGCACCGCGACGCCCAGGGCGCCGACCAGGAAGAACGTGACGCCGGCGAACAGCCACGACGTGAGCGGATCGACGCCGACGAGCCGGGCCAGGGAATAGAGCTGGCCCTGGACCAGGAACGCGTCGCTGGAGCCCAGGGTGTTCTTCAGCGGGAAGTAGTACGCCAGGTCACGGATCGCGTCCTGGCCGGTCCACACCCGGTACCAGTGCTCGTGCAGGCCCAGGGTCCAGCGGGCGTCACCGATGTTGCCCGGCAACAGCCCCTGCCGGGCGACGGCCCGGAAGATCCAGGCGGTGACCAGCACCGCACTGACCTCGGGCAGGAACCCCAGGACCCGGCGCCACCCCGCGGGCGCGGCGGCCGCCGGGACGGCGGAGGCCCGGGCGGGCGTGGCGGCAGAATCGATCGGGGCGTCGACCGTTCCCGATCCCTCGTTCATGACGTGACCCGGTTCAGTCGGCGCCCCGGCGGCGGCGGGCCGGGGCGGATCGATGGCAATCGGTGGCGTCGCGGGTCAGTAGGCGATCGGCTTGCGGACGCGCTCGCGAGCCAGGATGGCCAGCGCCTCCACGCCGTCCTTCCAGGTCAGCTTCTTGCCGTCCTCGCGGCTCCGGGCCTTGTAGCTGATCGGAACCTCGTAGGGGCGGACCCCGGAGCGCAGGATCTTGCCGGTGATCTCGGCCTCCATGCCGAAGCCGGCGGACTTGACGTCCAGGGCCCGGTACATGTCCAGCGGCAGCAGCTTGAAGCAGGTCTCCAGGTCGGAGATGTACACGTTGAACAACACGTTGGCCGCGGTGGTCACGGCCCGGTTGCCCAGCACGTAAAGGTAGGAGAACGCGTTGTGGCTGCCGAACGTCCGGGTGCCGTAGACCACGGTCGCCTCGTCGTGCAGGATCGGCTGGAGCAGCGAGGGGATCTCCTCGGGCGCGTATTCCAGGTCGGCGTCGCACATGATCACGTAGTCGCCGGTGGCCAGTTCGGCCCCCTTGCGGATGGCCGACCCCTTGCCGCCGTTGGTCGGCTTGAGGTGGATGTTGACGCGGGGATCGCCGGCCCACTGCGGGTACAGATCCTTGGTGCCGTCCGTGCTGCCGTCGTCGACGATCACCAATTCGACGTCGACCGGGTAGTCGACATCGAGCACGCGCTTGACCGCCGATTCCAGCGTGGCACGCTCGTTGTAGACGGGCATCAGAATCGAAAGCTTCATTGCGGCAGCATAACAACGCGTTTGCCGTGCTCAGGGCACATCGGCGCCGATGTCACGACCCGTCGGGACCCATCCGTACCACCCGTCCCACGACACCCCGGGCGCCTCCCGGTCGCTCTCGCGAGCCGCACCGACACCCCGCCGGATCCGGCCGTGCCCGACCCCGGGCGGGATAGAGTCCCCGGTCATGGTTGAGCGCAGGATTCTGGTCACCGGCGGGGCCGGCTTCATCGGGAGCCATCTGGTGGCCCGGCTGTTGGAGCAGGGCCACCAGGTCCTGGTGGTGGACAACTACTACTCGGGCTCGCGCAGCAACCTGGCCCACCTGATCTCCGACCCCAACCTGGAGATCATGCGGCACGACGTCACCTTCCCGCTGTACGTGGAGGTGGACGAGATCTACCACCTGGCCTGCCCGGCCTCGCCGGTGTTCTACCAGCGCGATCCGGTGCAGACCACCAAGACCTCCGTCATGGGGTCGATCAACATGCTCGGCCTGGCCAAGCGGACGAAGGCCAAGATCCTGCTCTCCTCGACGTCGGAGGTGTACGGCGATCCCGAGGTGCACCCGCAGGAGGAGTCGTACTGGGGGCACGTCAACCCGATCGGCATCCGGTCCTGCTACGACGAGGGCAAGCGCTGCGCCGAGACGCTGTTCTTCGACTACCGCCGCCAGCACGACATGCCGATCAAGGTGGCGCGGATCTTCAACACCTACGGCCCGGGCATGCGGCCCGACGACGGCCGGGTCGTCTCGAACTTCATCGTCTCCGCGCTCAGCGGCCGGCCGCTGACCGTCTACGGCGACGGCTCGCAGACCCGCTCGTTCTGTTACGTCGACGACCTGGTGGACGGGCTGATGCGGCTGATGGCCACGCCGCACGAGGTCACCGGGCCGATCAACATCGGCAACCCGCACGAGTTCACGATGAAGGAGCTGGCGGACAAGGTCATCGACCTGGTCGGCGGGGACGCCACCGTTGAGTACCACCCGCTGCCCTCGGACGATCCGACCCAGCGGCAGCCCAACATCACCCGCGCCCGCGAGATCCTCGACTGGAAGCCGACCGTCGAGCTGGCCGAGGGCCTGGCCGCGACGATCGACTTCTTCCGGAAGCAGCTCACGACCGGTTGAGCGAACCGGTCCGGAGCGGGCCGGCGGCCCGGTACCGCCGCCCGGTGCGGGCGGTCGGCCTGACCCTGGCGGGCGCGGTCGGTCTGGTCGGGCTGTCGGCCGCCACCGTCGTCCGCTTCATCGGCCCGTCCCTCCACGCCGACGGGGTCATGCAGTCGGTGATGTCGCTGCAGGGCGTCGAGCTGTTCTTCTGGGGTCAGAACCGGTTCCTGTCGGTGGTGCCGGCCCTGGCTGCCCCGATCGCCGATCCGGACCCGAACCTTCTCGCCTGCCTGCTGCTGGACGCGCTGAGCTTCCATCTGCTCCTGCTGCTCCTGGCCTGGTCGGCCGCGGCCGGGGTCACGTCCGGACGGCGGCCAACCGACGTCGCCCCCGTCTTCGCGATCCTGGTGGCCACCGTCCTGCTGGCCATGGCGCCCTACGCGATCTACACCGCGGCGCTGGACAGCCAGCCCCATTCGCTGTCCTGGCTGCTGGCGCTCGGCGGGTTCCTGCTGTGGCGGCGAGCGCCCGGCCCGGCGTGGGCGGTCGCCGCCGCGGCGACCGGCGTGGCAATCGGCCTCAACCAGTCGGTGGTGCTGGGGACCACGTTCCTGGCCGCGGTCGAGGCGGTCCGGACGTGGCGGCGGCGCGACCCGGGACCCCGGGGCCGGGCGGCCCGGGCGGGACGGCCGGGCGGGGCCTGGCTCTCGTCCCGTCGATGGGTCGCGTTCGCGGCGATGACCGCCGGCTGGCTGGCCGTCTGGTTCGGGCTGGCCGCGCGGTTCGGCCGCACCGACGCGATCGGGGCGGGCCTGGCGACCAGCTACTACGGCTTCGATCCGGCCGGTCTGCCGGACGGTCTGGTCGCGGCGGGGCGGGCCGTGCTCGGCGCCGTCGACACCGGTCCGGCGATCGCCCTGGCCGTGGTGGCCGGCTGCTCCTGGGCGGTGCTCGACCACGACCGGCGCAGCCTGCTGGGCCGGCGGGCGGCCCTGCTCGCCGTCTTCGGTGCCGGCTACCTGCTGGTCTTCGCGGGCAATCCATGGGTCGCCGTCAACGGCTACCCGGCGCGCTACTTCTTCCCGGTCGTGCTGGCGGTGATGCTCGGCCTGGCGGTGCCGATCGCGGCTGCGCTGCCGGTGGCGGCCCGGCGGATCGCGGCCCCGGCCGGCCGGCTCGCGCGGCGGATCGGCCGGCCCCTGAACGGCCCGGACCGCATCGGCCCGGCCCTGGCCGGCGGGCTGCTGGCGGTCGCGATCGCCGCGGCCGGCGCCGCTCCGGCCACCCCGAGGGATTCGTGGATCTTCCAGGACGTGCGAGCCACCGCCGAGTTTGCTCGTGACACCGATGTGAGCTTTGTCGCCGGGACTTACTGGGTGGTGTGGCCGCTGACCCACCGGCTGCTGGCCGCCGGCCGGCCGGTGCTCGCCGCCAACTACAAGGCCGGGGGCGATCCGGCCCGCTACCCGCGCCGCCTGGAGGCCGTCCGGGCCACCGGCATGACCCCGCGCGCATTGTGTCTCAACGATTCTGCGCAATCCTGCCGGGCGCAACTGGACCGCTGGACACGGCCCGGATGGCAGATCGTCCCCGGCGCCACCTGCCCGGTGGCCGAGCCGCCGCCCTACGCCGACAGCACCGTGCGTGACTGTGTGGTGCTCGAATTCCGTGGTTGACCCACCACGTGTGACGTCGCGCTCACCACTGCGGGCCACCGTCGAGGACCCTTCGCCGTGACATGATCCACGCGGGTACTTCCCTTGTCGCTCAAATCAGAAGCAGGTGACCGACGTATGACCCGGATGACCGTGATCGGTTGCGGCTACCTCGGCGCGGTGCACGCCGCCTGTATGGCCCAGCTCGGGCACGACGTCCTCGGCATCGACGTTGATGCGGCGAAGATCGCCAAACTCCAGGACGGAATTCCCCCCTTCTACGAGCCCGGATTCCCCGAGGTTCTCGCCGAGCAGCTGGCCAGCGGCCGGCTGCGATTCAGTTCCGACATGGCCGACGCCCAGGGCCATCAGGTGCACTTCGTGTGCGTGGGCACCCCGCAGAAGCGCAACGAGTACGCCGCCGACATGGCGTACGTCGACGCCGCCACCACCGCCCTGCTGCCCCACCTGTCGCCCGGCGACCTGGTGGTCGGCAAGTCGACCGTGCCGGTCGGCACGGCCGCCCGGCTCTCCGAGCTGGTCCGCGGGGTCCAGCCGGAGGCGCTCCTGGCCTGGAACCCGGAGTTCCTCCGGGAGGGTTTCGCGGTCCAGGACACCCTGCACCCGGACCGGATCGTCTACGGCCTGCCGGAGGGCGAGGACGGAGCCCGGGCGAAGGCCCTGCTCGACGAGGTCTACGCCACGCCGCTGGCCGACGACACCCCGCTGGTGGTGACCGACTACCCGACCGCCGAGCTGGTCAAGGCGGCCGCCAACTCGTTCCTGGCCACCAAGATCTCCTTCATCAACGCGATGGCGGAGGTCTGCGAGGCCAGCGGGGCCGACGTCACCCAGCTGGCCGACGCCATCGGCTACGACACCCGGATCGGGCGGCGCTTCCTCAACTCGGGGCTGGGCTTCGGCGGCGGCTGCCTGCCCAAGGACATCCGGGCGTTCATGGCCCGGGCCGGCGAGCTGGGCGCCGATCAGGCGCTGGCCTTCCTGCGCGAGATCGACTCGATCAACCTGCGCCGCCGGGTGCGGATGGTCGACCTGGCCCGCGAGGAGCTCGGCGGTTCGATCGTCGGGCGCCGGATCGCCGTGCTCGGGCTGGCGTTCAAGCCCAACAGCGACGACATCCGCGATTCCCCGGCGCTGAACGTCGCCGCGCAGATGCGGCTGCAGGGCGCGTCCGTCGTGGTCACCGACCCGGAGGCGGTGGCCAACGCGCAGCGCCTGTGGCCGGATCTGGGCTACGCCGAGTCGGCGTTCGACGCGGCCAAGGACGCCGATCTGGTCATGGTGCTCACCGAGTGGGACGAGTACCGCACCCTGGACCCGGTGAAGCTGGGTGAGGTCGTCGCCGACCGCCGCATCCTGGACGGCCGCAATGCCCTGGACCGGGACGCCTGGCGGGCCGCCGGCTGGACCTACCGGGCGCTGGGTCGCAAGTAGCTCCCCGTCCCCCGCAGCGGCCCGCCCGATCGCAGCGCGATCGGGCGGGCCGTCGGACTGTCCGGCCGGCTACTGGGTGTTCTGGGCGACGACGACCAGGACCAACCCGCCGGCGACCAGGGCGACGCCGAGCCAGCCCATCGGGGTGACCTTCTCGTGCAGGATCAGCACGCTGGCCCCGACGATGGTCAGCAGGCCCAGCGCGTTGAACGGGTACGCCACGGACAGCGGGACCCGCGACAGGGTCGTCAGCCAGGCCAGCGCCGAGATGCCGAACACCACCAGCCCCGCCCACACCCAGGGCGCGGTGATCGCGCGGATCAGCACCGAGCCGCCGTCGCGGGCCACCGCGGCGGCCACGCCGGTCATGCCGTGCTTGAGCATCAACTGCCCGCCCGCGGCGGCCAGCACCGCGAACAGCAGCAACAGCAGGTTCGGAAGGGTCAAGGCGCGCTCCTTGACGGGTCGAGGGGGCAGGGCCGGGATCGGGTCGGGTTCGGTCTGACTCACCGGTCCTCCTCCAGGTCGTCGATCCG
>NZ_JBMDXT010000380.1:0-29466 GCF_048594475.1 Nakamurella sp.
CCTGATCCACGCCGCGACCATGGTCACGGCCGGCGTGTACCTGATCGCGCGGTCGTCCCCGATCTACGACGTCACCGCCGACGGCAGCCTGGTGGTCGCCATCATCGGCACCATCACCCTGCTGGTCGGCTGCATCGGCGGGTGCGCCAAGGACGACATCAAGAAGGTGCTGGCGTACTCGACGGTCTCCCAGATCGGCTACATGTTCCTGGCCGTCGGGCTGGGCGCGGGGGTCTACGCGCTGGGCATCCTGCTGCTGCTGTGCCACGGCTTCTTCAAGGCGGGGCTGTTCCTCGGCGCCGGCTCGATCATGCACGCCATGAACGACGACGTGGACATGCGCCGCTACGGCGGGCTGGCCCGCCGGCTCCCCATCACGTTCGTCACCATGACCTGCGGCTACCTGGCGATCATCGGCTTCCCGCTGTTCGACGGCTTCTACGCCAAGGATCCGATCATCGAGGCCGCGTTCGCCGCCGACGGGGTCAAGGGGTGGCTGCTGGGCTCGGCCGCGCTGATCGGCGCCGGCATCACCGCGTTCTACATGACCCGCCTGATGATCATGACGTTCTTCGGCGAGCCCCGGTGGAAGCAGCTCAAGTCCACCGATGGCCGTGACTACCACCCGCACGAGGCGCCGCCGGTGATGACCGTTCCGATGATCATCCTGGCCGTCGGGTCGGTCGGGGCCGGTGCGTTCTTCGCCATCAACGACCGGCTGGCCACTTGGCTGGCGCCGTCGGTCGGCCCGTACGAGGAGCCACACCCGCCGTTCCCGGCGATCGTGGTGACCATCGCGACGCTGGCCGTCGTCGCCGTCGGCGTCTTCATCGCCTACTGGTTCATCGGTCGCCGGCCGGTCCCGGTCACCCCGCCGATGCCGGTGCCGGCGATCGTCACCCTGGCCCGCAACGACGTCGGCGGCAACGCCGTCAACGAGACGCTGTTCGCGCGGCCGGGCATCTGGCTCTCGCGGGCCTCGGTCTACGCCGACGCCAAGGGGGTGGACGGGCTGGTCAACGGCACCGCCGCCGCCCTCGGCGGACTGTCCGGCCGATGGCGCCACTGGCAGAACGGTTACGTCCGCTCGTACGCCCTGTCGATGTTCGCGGGCACCCTGGTCGTGGTGCTCATGCTGCTGCTGGTGAGGTCGGCGTGAACTCCTGGTACCTGGTCGTCCTGATCTTCCTGCCGGTCGTCGGGGCGCTGACGCTGGCCGCCATGTCCGGTGCGCCGGTCCGCACGGTCAAGCTGACCGCGCTGGTCTTCTCGCTCGTCGAGCTGGGCGTCGCGGCCGCCCTGTGGGTGGCGTACACCGCTGAGCGGACCGGGGTCGCCGGCCAACTCGACGTCCCGTTCCGGGAGACCTTCTCGGTCACCTGGATCCCGTACTTCGACATCAACTTCTCGCTCGGCGTCGACGGCATCTCGCTGACGATGATCGCGCTGATCGCGGTCCTGATGCCGATCGTGCTGGGCGCGTCCTGGGAGGAGCGGCTGCCGGCCGGCCGGACGATCGGCGGCTACTTCGCGCTGCTGCTCGTGCTCCAGGGCGCCATGGTCGGCGTGTTCGCGGCGACGAACGTCTTCGTGTTCTACGTGATGTTCGAGGTCATGCTGATCCCGATGTACTTCCTGGTCGGCGCGTTCGGCGGGGTGCGCCGGGCGTACGCGGCGACAAAGTTCTTCCTGTACTCGCTGCTGGGCGGCCTGCTGATGCTGGCATCGGTGATCGGCCTGTACGTCGCGTCGGCGCAGATCCTGCCGGACGGCGGCACCTTCGACTGGGTCAAGCTCCGGGCGATCGCCGACCAGATTCCCGAATCCACCCAGATGTGGATCTTCGCCGGCTTCGCCATCGCGTTCGCGATCAAGGCCCCGCTGGTGCCCCTGCACACCTGGCTGCCGGACGCCGGTACCGAGGCCCCGGTGGGCGCCGGCACGCTGCTCGTCGGCGTGCTGGACAAGGTCGGCACCTTCGGCTTCCTGCGCATCTGCCTGCCGCTGCTGCCCGCGGCCAGCAGCAAGCTGGCCTGGCTGATCATCCTGCTGGCGGTGCTGGGCATCATTTACGGCGCGATCGTCGCGGCCGGGCAGACCGACCTCAAGCGGTTCGTCACGTTCACCTCGATCGCCCACTTCGGCTTCATCGCCCTGGGCGTGTTCGCCTTCACCACCCAGTCGATCGCCGGCGCGGCGCTCTACATGGTCAACCACGGCATCGCCACCGGCCTGCTCTTCCTGGTCGTCGGCATGCTCACGACCCGCGGCGGCAGCAAGCTGGTGGGCGACTACGGCGGTGTCTGGAAGGTGGCGCCCATTCTGGGCGGCATGTTCCTGATCGCCGCGCTGGCCACCATCGCGATGCCCGGGACGAACTCGTTCATCTCCGAGTTCCTGGTGCTCATCGGCACGTTCGGCCGGCATCCGGCCTGGGGCGTGGTGGCCACCATCGGCATCGTCCTCGCCGCCGTCTACATGCTCTGGATCTTCCAGCGCACGATGACCGGTCCGGTGCGCGGCGCCGCGGTGGTCGGCGGCCGCGGCCCGGAGGACATCGACCCGGCGCCGGCGGCCGACCCGACCCCCGGGGCCGGCGAGACGGCCGGCGGTCCGGCGGTCCCCGCCGGCATCGAATCGGCCGGTGCGGCCCGGCCGGTCGGTGCCCAGGTGCCCGTCGCCGTCGCGCACGCCGAATCCGGGGCCGCGGCCGGGCACGGCACCCGGACGAAGGTCCGCGCCCTGTTCGGTGACCTGACCCCGCGCGAGATCACCGTGCTGACCCCGCTGGTGCTGCTGATCATCTTCCTGGGCGTCTACCCGCAACCCGTGCTGGACGTGATCAACCCGACCGCCGAACGAACCATGGTCGATGCCGGCTACACCGATCCGGTGCCGGCCATCGACGCGCCGCTGGGAGGCGGTCAGTGATGACGGTCCTGTCTGTGTTCGCCGGGCCGCTCGCCGCGGCCGCGCCGGTCGATGCGATCACCCCGCCGGAGATCAGCTTCACGCTGACCGCACCGGTCCTGATCGCCCTCGGCGGCGCGATCCTCGGCATCCTGTTCGAGGCGTTCCTGCCCCGCCGGCTGCGCTACCCGGTGCAGGTCGTGCTCGCCCTGCTCACCGTCGCCGCCGCGCTGGTCTGGACGTTGCTGGGGGCCCACCGCGACGACGTCGGCGTGACGTTCGGCGGGGCCGTCGCGGTCGATCAGGCCACGTACGTGATGTGGGGCGTGCTGCTGGTGCTCGCCCTGCCCTCGCTGTTGCTGATGGCCGACCGGGTGTCCGAGCCCGGCGGCGCGTTCGTCACCCAGGCGGCGGCCAAGATCGGTTCGCCGCGGGACCGGACGGCCACCCGGGCCGCCTCCCCGATGCAGACCGAGGTCTTCCCGCTCGCGCTGTTCGCCGTGAGCGGCATGATGATCTTCCCCGCGGCCACCGACATGGTCACCCTGTTCGTCGCGCTCGAAGTGCTGTCGCTGCCGCTGTACCTGCTCTGCGGGCTGGCCCGGCGCCGGCGGCTGATCTCGCAGGAGGCGGCGGTCAAGTACTTCCTGCTGGGTGCCTTCACGTCGGCGATCTTCGCCTACGGCCTGGCCATGCTCTACGGCTACTGCGGATCCACCCAGTTCGCCGCGGTGGCCGCGCAGGCCCGGGCCGGGGACACCAGCGACGTGCTGCTGCTGGGCGGGCTGGCCCTGGTCGTCGTCGGTCTGCTGTTCAAGGCCTCGGTGGGCCCGTTCCACCTGTGGACGCCGGACGTCTACCAGGGCGCACCGACCCCGGTGACGGCGTTCATGGCCGCGTGCACCAAGGTCGCCGCGTTCGCCGCGATGCTGCGGGTGTGCCTGGTCGCCCTGGAGCCGATGACCTGGACCTGGCAGCCGGTGCTCGCGGTGATCGCCGGCGCGTCCATGGTCATCGGGTCGGTCATCGGCATCACCCAGACCGACATGAAGCGGATGCTGGCCTACTCCTCCGTCGCGCACGCCGGGTTCATCCTGCTGGGTGTCATCTCGATGTCCGAGACCGGGGCGTCGGCCACGATGTTCTACCTGCTGACCTACGGCATGGCCACCATCGGCGCGTTCGCCATCCTGACCGTCGTCCGCAAGGGCGACGGCGAGGCCTCGCACGTCGCCGACTGGGCCGGCATGGCCCGCCGCTCGCCGGTGCTGGCCGCGTCGATGAGCCTGTTCCTGCTGTCCTTCGCCGGCATCCCGCTGACCGCCGGTTTCATCGGCAAGCTGTCGGTCTTCACCGCGGCGATGGAGGCCGGTCTGGGTCCGTGGGTGGTGCTGGCCATGATCGCCACCGCCATCACCGCGTTCTTCTACCTCCGGATCATCGTGGTCATGTACTTCGCGGACCCGGTGACGCCGGTCCCGGCCGAGCAGCCGGTCGGGGTCGCCGCGGGCGCGGCAGGTGCGGCGCCGGCCGTGAGCCGGTCCGCGGCCACCTCCGGGTCGGCCGGCGGCCTCACCGCCGACGGCCCGTTCGTGGTCGTGCCGGGTCCGTTGACGACGATCGTGGTGGCCGTGGCCGTCATCGTCACCCTCGGCCTCGGCCTGTTCCCGGGACCGGTGCTCGACCTGCTGACCATCCCCCTGCCGCTGCTGTCATGATCTCGCCCGGTGACGGTCCCCACGCGGGCGTGGGGACGTCCGAACCTGACATAGGCTGGACGTGATGAACGCCCCGACCATGCTGGCCGGCATCCAGCTCGCCGACCCCGACCTGACCGCGCGCGTGTCCGCCGGTCTGGTCCGGGTCGAGGAACTCCTGGAACGGGAACTGATCAGCGAATTCGCCTTCGTGACGGAGGCCGCGTCCCACCTGATGCACGCCGGGGGCAAGCGGTTCCGACCGCTGTTCACCCTGGTGGCGGCGGGCATCGGCCCGAACCCCGACTCCGACGATGTGATCACCGCGGCCGCGGTGACCGAGCTGATCCACCTGGCGACGCTCTACCACGACGACGTGATGGACGAGGCCGAGCTGCGGCGGGGGGCCAAGTCGGCCAATGCCCGGTGGGACAACTCCATCGCGATCCTGACCGGGGACTTCCTGTTCGCCCACGCGTCGCGGCTGGTCGCCCGGCTGGGCCCGGATGCGGTCCGGATCATCGCGGAGACCTTCGCCGAACTCGTCACCGGGCAGACCCGGGAAACGGTGGGGGCGAGCCCGGACGAGGACCCGATCGACCACCACCTGCGGGTGCTGGACGAGAAGACGGCCTCGCTCATCGACACCTGCGCGCGGTACGCCGGAATGTTCTCCGGGGCGCCGGAGGAGCACGTGCTGGCGCTGCGCCGGTACGGCCGGGCGGTCGGGGTGGCCTTCCAGATCTCGGACGACATCATCGACGTGTGCTCCACCGACTCCGGCAAGACCCCGGGCACCGACCTGCGGGAAGGGGTGCCGACGCTGTCGGTGCTGTACACGCTGGCCGATCCGTCGGCCGACCCGCGGCTGCGCGAGCTCGTCGCCGGACCGATCCAGGCCGAGGCGGACGTCGCCGAGGCGGTCGCCCTGCTGGCCGCGTCGCCGGGCATGGCCAGGGCGCGGGCCACCCTGGCCACCTACGCCGATGCGGCCGCCGCCGAGTTGCGGCTGCTGCCGGACTCCTCGGCCAAGGAGGCGCTGGCCTCCCTGGTCGGCTCCGTGGTCGACCGCACCCGCTGACCCGCTGACCGCCGGCCCCGCCCTCGGCCGGGGCCCCGCTCGGGCCCGCCCCGGGCCGACGTCCGGGGTCAGGTCTCGGCGAACCGTTCCAGGTCCTCCAGGATCCGGTTGAGCGGGCGCCGTGTCACCGACGCGATGGTGGTGTGGTCGCTGGCGATGAAGGCCCGGCGTGCTGCGCCGGCCCGCGCGAGCTCGCCGGAGCCGGACCGCCCGGTGAGCGCGGCCTCGATGGCGGCGGCCAGCGGATCGGCCAGGTCGGACAGGGCCCCGAGCCGCAGCGTCGGGTCGTTGGCGTACTCCTCGCGTTCGGCGAACGTGATCGCCTCGTCCGCGAAGGCGCGGATGTTGGCCGCGGTCCGGGCCGCGAGCTCCCGGGCCGGGTCCAGCCGCCCGACCTCGCGCAGCGCGCGCCGGCGCAGCACGCTCCACGGCGCCGACCGGGCGGCACTGGCGATCTGCGCCTGCAACGTGACCGTGTGCGCGGTGGCGTCGTCGAGCTGCTCGGAGACCGCGACCATCCGCCGGACCCGCTCCGGCGTGGACAGGTCCTCGGCCCCGGCGATGCCCACCGAGGCGCGCAGGGCGGCGGTCAACGTCGCCGCCACCCCCCGGAGCTCGTCCCGCGCGGCCTTGAGCGGGTCGGCCGGGAACAGGAACGGGGTCAGCCCGGCGGTGACCAGGGTGCCGACGCCGGTCTCCCAGAGCCGGGTCAGCCCGTAGGCGCCGGCGTCGGGACTGACGAAGATCAGCAACGCGGAGATCGCGATCTGCAGGTTGGGTGCATTGCCGACCCGCACGACCATGCCGATCAGCAGCGACAAACCCAGCACCACGATGACCGCGACCAGGTCCAGGGTCACCACCCGGGTGACCGCGACGCCGATCAGCAGGCCGCCGACCACGCCCACCAGCCGCGACCAGGAGAGGTTGAAGGCGGAGAACGGGTCGGCCTTCAGGCTGACCAACGGGACCAGGACGGCGTAGATCGGCGCCTCGGTGGCGCCCAGCCAGACGCACGCCTGCCAGCCCACCGCCGCCACGATGACGATGCGGATGATCTGCGGCACCTCGACCCGGGCGATGGCGGCCAGGGCGGCGCGATCGAGCCGGGCCAGCCCGAAGGTGGCCCGGGCGTGGTGCCGGAGGGGACGGTCGGTCGTCATCCGTCGGGCAGGGTCAGCTCACCCGGCCGAGGTCCACCGCGGCGGGATCACCCTCGACCCGGCGCCAGATACCGTCGAGCGACAGGCCGACCTGGGCGGCGAGCAGCGCCACGGTGGTGAACGACGGGGTGGGGATCCGGCCGGTCTCGATCTTGCGCAGCGTCGCGGGCGAGATGCCCGCGCCGGCAGCCACGTCCGTGAGGGTGCGCTCGCCGCGGGCCTCCCGCAGCAGCGCACCGATCTCCTGACCGCGCCGGATCTCGGCGGCGGTGAGAGGGACCCGAACCATGACCGTAGAGTAATACCGGGATAGAAATACCGGAACGGTCCGACCGGCGAGCGGCCGGGACGGGACGACCGGACCGCCCGCATCCAGGACGCGGGCCGGTCCGACGGCGGATGGAGAGTCGACGTGATCGAGGTGCTCAGCGAGCAGCAGGTGGACCAGGCGCGGCCGGCCGGCCGGTTCGTCGGCCGGGTGCTGGCCGAGCTGCGGGAACGGACGCGGCCCGGTACCAACCTGCTGGAGATCGACGAGTGGGCCCGGACCATGATCGCCGACGAGGGGGCAGTGTCCTGCTACGTCGACTACGCACCCTCGTTCGGCCGGGGTCCGTTCGGCAAGGTGATCTGCACGTCGGTCAACGATGCCGTGCTGCACGGGCTGCCGCACGACTACCGGCTGGTCGACGGTGATCTGCTGACCCTCGACTTCGCGGTCAGCGTGCAGGGCTGGGTCGCCGACGCCGCGATCAGCTTCGTCGTGGGGGACCGGGTCGACCCGGCGGACCAGCAGCTGATCGAGGCCACCCGGACCGCCCTGGCCGCCGGCATCGCCCAGGCCCGGCCCGGCCGCCGGGTCGGCGACATCTCGCACGCCATCGGCACCGTGCTGACCCGCGCCGGCTACCGGGTGAACACCGAGTTCGGCGGCCACGGGGTGGGCACCACGATGCACCAGGATCCGCACGTGGCCAACAACGGCCGGCCCGGTCGTGGGCTCAAGCTCAAGCCGGGAATGCTGCTGGCGATCGAGCCCTGGGTGATGGCCGACACCGACCGGCTCGTCATGGATCCCGACGGCTGGACGCTGCGCAGCAGCACCGGCTGCCGGACCGCGCACACCGAGCACACCGTTGCCATCACCCGCGGCGGTCCGGTGATCCTGACCGAGCCGGCCTGACCCCGCTTCGCGGATCAAACCCGCGCCGAACCGGACAGAACGGCCCGCTGGGCGCGGCATTGATCAGCGAAGCGGCGGCCGGCGCTACTTGCCGGCGCGGGCGGCCTCGCGGGCGCGCATCCGGTCGCGCTGCTCGACGAAGCGGCTGGCCTGGGCGTCGAGCTTGGCCATGAACTCGACCAGCTCGACCCGGGCCTGCTCGCCGACGGGGCCGAAGTCGCTGCGGTCGAGCACCTTCCAGTACTTGAGCACCGGCATGATGACTGCGTCGTGGTGCAGCCGCAGGTCGTAGATGCCGGCCTTGGCGATGGTGACCGAGTTGCGCTGGAAGTCGGTCATGCCGGCGCCCGGCATGGTGAACCCGACGACCTCGTCCCGGATCGCGCACATCGTCTCGTCCGGGGCCCGATCCAGCGCCGCCGCGACCAGGTTGCGGTAGAAGATCATGTGCAGGTTCTCGTCCTGGGCGATCCGGCCGAGCAGCTGCTCGGCGATCGGGCAGCCGGTGGACGCGCCGGTGTTGCGGTGCGAGACCCGGGTGGCCAGCTCCTGGAACGAGACGTAGGCGACCGCCTGCAGCATCGACTTCTCGCCGGAGTCGTACCCGGCGGTCATGTGCTCCATCCGCAGGGCCTCGAGCTTGACCGGGTCGACGCCGCGGGTGACCACCAGGTAGTCGCGCAGGGCGATGCCGTGCCGGCCCTCTTCGGCCGTCCACCGGCCGACCCACTGGCCCCACGCGCCCTCGCGACCGAACCGGGTGGCGATCTCCCGGTGGTAGGACGGCAGGTTGTCCTCGGTGAGCAGGTTGACCACCATCGCGGTCTTGGCCACCGGATCGAGCGGGGAATCCTCCGGCACCCAGTCCTCACCGCCGAGGAAGGCGAAGTCGCGTCCCCGGCTCCACGGGATGTAGTCGTGCGGCATCCAGTCCTTGGCGATGGCCAGGTGGCGGTTGAGGTTCTCCTCGACCACGGCCTCCAGCTCGTAGAGCAGCCGGGTCTGCACGCCCTCCGGGCCGTCGGGCAGCCGTCCGCCGTTGGTGCTCACGCGATCACGGCCGGGGCCGACGGGCGGACGAGCTGGACGAACCGTTGCAGGTGCATGGAATCTCCGGACGTGCAGGCGATGAGGGTCGACTGAGCCAATGCCTTCGTCAGACTAGTTCAGGTGGCCCACGATCGGGGGTGGACCGACGTCCCGCGCCGGGACGCCGGTCCATCACCCGTTCAGCGTGCGCCGGCCTCGACCAGCTCAGGAGCGGCCGGCGGCGAGTCCGGTCCGGCCACGCCGGCCCGTTCCAGGCCGGCGCCCTCGACGTCCAGGGTCGGCAGCCAGGAGAGCCAGGACGGCAGCCACCAGGCGCGCTCGCCGAGCAGGGTCAGGGCCGCGGGCACCAGCACCATCCGGACCACGAACGCGTCGACCAGGATGCCGACGGCCAGGGCGAAGGCGATCGACTTGATCGGCCCGTCGCCGGCCGGCACGAACCCGGCGAACACGGAGAACATGATCGCGGCGGCGGCCACCACCACCGGGGCGGCCTGGCGGAACCCGGTCCGGACGGCGTCCAGGAAGCCGGCGCCGTGGGCGTGCGCCTCGTGCATCCGCGAGACCAGGAAGACCTGATAGTCCATCGCCAGCCCGAACAGGATGCCGATGACGATGATCGGGGTCAGGCTGATCAGCGGGCCCGCGCTGTCCAGGTTCACCAGGCCCGAGAGCCAGCCCCACTGGAAGACCGCGACGGTCGCGCCGAGCGCGGCCCCGACGGTCAGCAGGAAGCCGAGCACGCCGACCAGCGGCACCAGGATCGACCGGAACACCAGCACCAGCAGGATGACGGCCAGGCCGACGACGATGGTCAGGTAGATCGGCAGCGTGTCGTTGAGGGCGGTGGCGACGTCGACGCTGACCGCCGTCGCGCCGGTGACCGAGGTCTGCGCGCCGCCGGCGGCGGTGGGCAGCAGCTCCCGCAGGTCGTGCACGAGTTGCTCGGTCGCCGCGCTGGTCGGGCCGGACTGCGGGATGACGGTGAGCAGGGCGGCGGTGCCGCTCGGGTTCGGGATCGGCGGGGTGACCAGGGCGACGTCGGTCAGCCCGGAGATCGGTCCGGCGGCCGCGGCGGCCCGGGCGGCTGCATCGGTGCTGCCCGGGGCGGCCTCGAACAGGATGGTCAGCGGGCCGTTGAAGCCGGGGCCGAAGCCGTCGGCGAGCAGCTGCTCGGCCCGGGCCTGGGTGGTGCCGTCGGCCGGGGTCTGCACCAGCGTCGTCTGCATGGAGAAGAACGGGATCGCCAGCACGCCGAGGGCGACCACCGTGCCGACCAGAGCGACGATCCTGTGCCGGGTCACGGTGCCGACCCACCGCTCCAGGAAGCCCGGGGCGGGGGCCGCGTGCCGGCCGGCGGCGGGAGCGGTCGGGTCCGCGCGCCGGCGACGGGGGAGCGCCCGCAGACCCAGGAAGCTCAGGATGGCCGGCACCAACGTCAGCGCCACCAGCACGGCGACCACGACGGTGGCCGCGGCGGCGATGCCCATCTGGGTCAGGAACGGGATGCCGGCCACGAACAGGAAGACCAGTGCGATGACGACGGTCAGCCCGGCCGTGACGACGGCCGACCCGGCGGTGCCGACAGCCACCCCGACGGCGGTGGGGACATCGGCGCCACGCTGCAGCTCGTGCCGGTACCGGGTGATGATGAACAGTGCGTAGTCGATGCCGACGGCCAGTCCGAGCATCGTGGCCAGCGACGAGGTGGTCGACTGCAGGTCGACGAAGCCGCTGACGATGGTGATGCCCAGGACGCCGATCCCCACGCCGACCCCTGCGGTGAGCAGGTTCATGCCGGCCACCACCAGCGAGCCGTAGGTCAGGGCCAGGATGAGCAGGGCCAGGACGACGCCGATCGCCTCGCCCACGCCCGCCGGCACCTCGGGCTGGTTCGTCACCGCGGTCCCGGTGACCTCCACCGTCAGCCCGTTCGCCCGCGCGCCGGCGACCGCGGCCAGCAGTGCGTCCTGCTCGGCGGTGGTGACCTCGCCCTGGGGGACGCCGTAGGTGACCGTGCTGTAGCCGGTGCTCTGGTCGGCGTTGACCCCCGGAGCCTGCGGGTCGAGCGGGTTGCCGGCCGCGACCACGCCGGGCAGACCGCCGAGCTCGGTGACCAGACCGGTGACCGCGGCGGCATTCCCGTCGCTGGTCAGGGTCTGCCCGGCCGGGGCCTGGATCACCACCCGGGCGGTGGCGTTGGTGCCGCCGGCCCCGAACTCGCGGTTGATCTTGTCCAGCGCGATGGTCGATTCCTGGCCGGGGATGGAGAAGGTGTTGGACGTCGTGCCGGCCAGGCTGAGCGCGCCGACGACCCCGAGGGCCAGGATCACCAGCCAGGTGAGGACGACGGCCCAGCGCCGCCGGTGGGCGAAGGTGCCGAGTCGGTAGAGCAGGCGGGCCATGGTGGGCTGCTTTCTTCCGGAACGGGGAGGGGTTCAGGCGCCGGGATGACCGAGCGCGTCGAAACAGGTCTGGAGGATGAACGGCCGCCAGGCCGAGCTCTTGTCGTGCTGGTGGGCGGCGATCGTCAGGACGGCCAGGGCCGACAGGGCGCCGACGACCCGCACCTCGCGGTCGACGTCGGGGCCGTCCGGGTCGACGCCGAAGAGCGCGAGCACCGCCTGCGCGGGGCCGTCCGCCGGACCCCCGATGGCATCGGGCGCGGGATGCAGCGCGGGGGAGAGCATCAACGAGACCAGGCCGGGGTGGGCGGCGGCGGTGTCCAGGACCGTCTCCAGCGCGCGCCGGTCGCGGGCCGGGCCGGGTGGCAGGTCCGCGATCTGGTCCGCGACGCGTCCGCCCAGGGTGCCGACCAGGTCCAGGACGGCCTCGTGGATCGCGTCCTTGGTCGGGAAGTGGTGCAGCAGACCGGCCTTGGACAGGCCGACGGCGGTGGCGATGTCCTGCACCGAGGTCTTGGCGAAGCCCTGACGGGCGAACAGGGCGGCGGCCGCGTCGAGGATGCCGTCGTCGATCTGCTGGCGGAAGGCGCGGGTCATGCGGCCGACAGTACCAACCAATCTGGTCGGTTTGCCAACCGATTTGGTCGGTGATGCCGCTCACGGCGCCGTCGTGGGACCGGTCCGCCCCATCGGTTGGCGCGCGGATGGCCGGCGCCGACCGGGGCCCGGCGGACCGGTCACGACCGGCCGGGCTCGGGCGTCGATCGGGCCGGCGCCGGTATCAATTCGAATGGCGAATGCCATTTCCCGCGGTCCGCCGGGAATGTTGACGGCCCCGTTACAACGTTGTCACCGCACTCCCGCCGGTGCCTGGCAGCGTCGTCGGCGCGGTGGGTGATCCGCATCCGCCTGGGAGGGTTTCATGGTCCAAGACGTCGAGAACGCGCCCGCCGCGCCGCCCCCGCGAACCCGGTCGCGGTGGTACCGGTCGCTGTTCCTGCAATTGCTGGTGGCGATCGTCGCCGGCATCCTGGTCGGCTGGCTGTGGCCGGAATTCGGGGCGGCCCTCAAGCCCCTGGCCGACGGGTTCATCAAGCTCATCAAGATGCTGATCGCGCCGATCATCTTCTTCACCGTGGTGATCGGCATCGCGCACGTCGGCGACCTGAAGGCGGTCGGCCGTATCGGCGTCAAGGCGCTGATCTACTTCGAGGTCGTCACCACCTTCGCGCTGATCTTCGGATTGGTCGTCGGCAATGTGGTGCAGCCGGGTGCGGGCTTCCAGATCAATCCGGAAACCCTGGCCACCGGGGCGGACGCGATCGCCAAGAAGACCGGCGACGGATCGCTGCCGCACACCGTCGAGTTCCTGCTGAATGTCATCCCGACGTCGATCATGTCGGCGTTCGCCGAGAATGCGCTGCTGCAGGTGCTGTTCTTCGCGGTGCTGTTCGGGCTGGCGATGGCGAAGTTCAGCCAGCGGTCGAAGACGCTGTATTCGGTGATCGACCAGGCCAGCCATCTTTTCTTCGCCATCATCGGCTGGATCATGAAGCTGGCGCCGTTGGGCGCGTTCGGCGCGATGGCCTACATCATCGGGCAGTACGGCATCGGATCGCTGAGCAGCTACGGCAAGCTGATCGCCTGCTGCTACCTGGCCGCGGTGCTCTTCATCCTGGTGCTGGGCGGGATCGTCAAGGTGCTGGCCGGCGTCAACCTGTGGAAGATGATCGTCTACATCAAGGACGAACTGTTCCTGGCCCTGGGCACCGCCTCGACCGAGGTCGTCCTCCCGCGGATCATGGTCAAGCTGACCAACGCCGGATGTAACCGGGCCGTCACCGGCCTGGTCGTGCCGACCGGGTACTCGTTCAACCTCGACGGCGCGACGCTCTACCTGTCCATCTGCGTGCTGTTCCTGTCCCAGGCGCTGGGCGTCGACCTGTCCTTGGGCGAGCAGATCACCGCGGTCCTGGTCCTCATGCTGACCTCCAAGGGCATGGCCGGTGTCCCCGGATCCTCGTTCCTGGCCCTGTCCGCGACGGTGGCCGCGATCGGGCACGGCGCGATCCCGGTGGCCGCGGTGGCGTTGCTGCTCGGGGCCGACCGGATCATGGACTCGATGCGGGTGTCGGTGAACCTGCTCGGCAACTGCGTGGCCACCTTCGTCGTCGCCAACTGGGAGGGTCTGCTCGACAAGGAGCGGATGCGAGCGGTGCTGGACGGCGAGGAGGTCGCCCCGCTGACCGAGATCGGGCCGGACGGGACCGAGCAGCCGCTGGCCGAGGAGGAGGCGCTGCTCGCCGGTCCGCGGGACTGACCGAGGGGGGCCGGACCCGGCCCCCGAACGCATCGAACGGCCCCGGCGCATCGCCGGGGCCGTTCGTCGTCCTCGGCCGTCCACGCCGGGGGGATCAATTGACAAATGGTTTTGTCTATTCGACACTGGCCGGGTGAGCGCCGCGCTGGCCCTGCTGGACACCCCGGAACGGGTCGCCTGCGCCCTGCCCGACCTGCGGCGGCGGCTGCTCGAGCGGCTGCGCGAGCCGGCGTCGGCGGCCGAACTGGCCCGGGAGTTCGGACTGCCGCGGCAGAAGCTGAATTACCACCTGCGCGTGCTGGAGGGGCAGCACCTGGTGGAACTGGTCGAATTGCGGCCGCGGCGCGGGTTCACCGAGCGGGTGCTGCGCACCGTCGCCGGCGCATTGGTCGTCGACCCCGGGGTGCTGGGGGCCACGGCGCCGGGCGACGCCGACCGACACGCGGCCGACCACCTCGTCCGGACGGCCGGGGCGATGGTCCGGGACGTCGGTCGGATGGTCGCGCACGCCGACTCGGCCGGCACGCGCCTGCTCACCTTCACCCTCGAGACCGAGGTCCGGTTCGCCACCCCGGGCGAGGTGCACGACTTCAGCGAAGCGCTGGCCCGGGCGGTCGCCGACGTCGTCGCCGGGTTCGACAGCCCGGGCGGCCGGCCCTTCCGGCTGGTGGCGGCCGGTCACCCGGCCCCCCGTCCCGATCAGGAGGCACCGGATGTCCCAGCCCACCGATGAACCGGCGGCGATCGTCGAGGTCACCGTCGCGGCCCCGATCCAGGCGGTCTGGGCCGCCTTGCGCGACCCCGGGCAGCTGCGGAACTGGCACGGCTGGGAGTACGACCTGCCGGACGGCACCGACGCCTTGGCCGAGGAGATCCGGACCATCTACTTCGACCCGGAGGTGGTCGAGGAGGCACCCGCCCGGCTGGCCCTGGGTGGCGACGTCTTCGACCTCACCGAGGTCGACGGCGGCGTCCAAGTGCGGATCACCCGGGCCCCCCGCGGCACGAACCCGGATTGGGACGCGTACTACGACGACATCACCGAGGGCTGGCGGACGTTCCTGTTCCAGCTGACCTGGGCCCTGGAGCGGCACCCCGGCGAGGCCCGGACCACCCACTTCACGGCCGGCACGCCCCGGACGCCCGGCCCCATCGTGGCTCGGCTCGGGCTGGGCGGGGTCGCCGCGCAGCCGGTGGGCAGCAGCTACGCGGTCACCCTGCCGGCGGGCACGACGCTGCACGGCACGGTGTTCTTCCGCACCGAGCACCAGTTCGGGCTCACCGTCACCGAGTGGGGCGACGGGCTGTTGGAGGTCGCCGACGCGCCGCCGGCGCCGCACCGGCCGGTCGCCGGGTCGGCCGCGATCCTGAGCTTCTACGGCATGTCCGGCGCCGAGGTGGCGCGGGTGCGCGAGGCCTGGGACCGCTGGTGGGACGACCAGTTCCAGCCGGCCGAGCTGCCCGGCGAAGGCCCGGCGACGATCTGACCGGGCGCGCCGGCACACTCGGCGGAACCGGGAGGGGCGCCGGGACCGGGCTGGCGGGACGGGCACATGGAAACGGCCCGGCGACCCCTGGTGGGGGATCGCCGGGCCGTCCCGAACGCCTGAATCTGGTGGTCAGGCGGGCTTGTCGCGGAGCACCTCGCACGCTCGGTCGTTTTCGCCGAGGATGCCGCCGCTGGGTGATCGCCTCGCTCGCACGCTCGCTCCGGCGGGCTTGTCGCCCGAGCCGTGCTCGTTCGCTCAGGCGGGCTGGTGCTCCCGCGGCACGCGCTCGGACATGCGCAGGTCGTCCTCGCCGATCGGACCGGACGGCTGCAGCGGCCGGGCGATGAGGAAGCGGACGTAGGCGTACGGGGTGAAGAAGCCGGGCAGGTCGTCGCCCAGGGCCGACTCGACGAACACGTCCTTGGCCTCGTCGACGTGCCGGTGACCCCGCTCGTCGGTGGCCAGCCGGTGCAGCTCGGCGACCTCGTGGTCGATCAACTCGTCGACCAGCTTGCGGGTGACGACCAGACCCTCGGCGAGCTTGGTCTTGTAGTGCAGCCACTGCCACACCTGCGACCGGGAGATCTCGACGGTGGCCGCGTCCTCCATCAGGTTGTCGATGGCGACCGCACCCTGCTCGGAGACCCACGCGGTCAGGTACCGCAGGGCCACGGAGATGTTGGTGCGCAACCCGTTGAGTGTCACCTCGCCCGGGGTCGACCCCGGGTTGATGATGTCGGCGGCGGTGACGTGGACGTCCGGACGCTGCTTGTCCAGCTGGTTCGGCCGGTCGCCCAGCACCGCGTCGAACGCGGCGATGCAGGTCGAGACCAGGCCCGGGTGGGCGACCCAGGAGCCGTCGAAGCCGTCCGCGGCCTCGCGCTCCTTGTCCGCCTTGACCTTGGCCAGCGCCTGCTCGGTGACCTGCGGGTCGGCCTTGCTCGGCACGAACGCGGCCATGCCGCCGATCGCGTGGGCGCCGCGCCTGTGGCACGTCGACACCAGCAGCTCGGTGTAGGCCCGCATCATCGGCGTCGTCATGGTGACGTTGGCCCGGTCCGGCAGCACGTATTCCGGCCCGCTGTGGGCGAAGGTCTTGATGTAGCTGAAGATGTAGTCCCAGCGACCGGCGTTCAGGCCCGACGAGTGGTCGCGCAGTTCGTAGAGGATCTCCTCCATCTCGAACGCGGCCGGCAGGGTCTCGATCAGCACGGTCGCCCGGATGGTGCCCTGCGGGATCCCCAGCAGCGCCTGCGCCTGGACGAAGATGTCGTTCCAGAGGCGCGCCTCCAGGTGCGACTCCAGCTTGGGCAGGTAGAAGTACGGGCCCTTGCCCGCGTCGATCAGCGCTTGCGCGTTGTGGAAGAAGAACAGCCCGAAGTCGATCAGGGAGGCCGGCAGCGGGCGCCCGTCGATGGTCAGGTGCTTCTCGCAGAGCCGCCAGCCGCGGGGCCGGACGACGATCGTGGGGGTCTGTTCCCCGACCTTGTACTCCTTGCCGGAATCGTCGGTGAAGTCCAGGTTGCCGCGGATCGCGTCGAACAGGTTCAGCTGCCCGTCGATCACGTTGAACCAGCTCGGCGAGGTGGCGTCCTCGAAGTCGGCCATCCACACGCGGGCCCCGGAGTTGAGCGCGTTGATGCTCATCTTGCGGGAGGTCGGACCGGTGATCTCGCAGCGGCGGTCCTCCAGGCCGGGGGCCGGGGCGGCCACCTGCCAGGCGGCGTCCTCGCGCACCGAGGCGGTCTCGGCCAGGAAATCGACAGGCTCGCCGGCGGCGATGCGCTTGCTGCGCTCGCGGCGCGCGGCCAGCAGCTCGGCGCGGCGGCCCGCCGAGGCCCCGTCCAACTTGGCGATGAACGCGAGGGCCTCCGGGGTGAGGATCTCGTCGAACCGGGGATGCATGATGCCCTTGATCTTCGGGGCCTTGGGCGGTCCGAACATCTTCACTGCTCCTGTCAGGAAACGTGCTGCGTGTGGTGGTAAGTGACGCCATGGGTCCGGCGGCGAGGTGGAGCGGCGACCCGGCGTTGGAATCGGCACCGGGCCGGTGCGAGGGTGTGCACCGACCCGGTACCGAGGCTAGATCAGTGGAACTGCTCTTCTTCGGTCGACCCCTTCAGCGCCAGCGTGCCGCTGTCGGGGTTGAGGGCGGTGGCCACCTGGTCGAAGTAGCCGGTGCCGACCTCGGCCTGGTGCTTCACCGCGGTGTAGCCGACGGCCTCGTCGGCGAACTCGCGCTGCTGCAGCTCCACGTAGGCGGACATGCCGGTGCGGCTGTAGCCCTGGGCCAGGGTGAACATCGAGTGGTTCAGGGCGTGGAAGCCGGCCAGGGTGATGAACTGGAAGGCGTAGCCCAGCTCGCCCAGGTCGTCCTGGAACGTGGCGATCTCGGCGTCCGACAGCTTGCTCTTCCAGTTGAAGGACGGCGAGCAGTTGTAGGCCAGCAGCTTGCCCGGGAACTCCTTGTGCAGCTCGGTGGCGAACTCGCGGGCCAGACCCAGGTCGGGGGTGCCGGTCTCGACCCAGATCAGGTCGGCGAAGCGGGCGTACTGCTTGGCCCGGGCGAGCACCGGCTCCAGGCCGGACTTGACCCGGTAGAAGCCCTCCGAGGTGCGCTCACCGGTCAGGAACGGCTGGTCGACCGGGTCGACGTCGCTGGTGATCAGGTCGGCGGCCAGGGCGTCGGTGCGGGCGACGATGATGCTCGGAACGCCGGCGGTGTCGGCGGCGAGCCGGGCGGCGTTGAGGGTCCGGCAGTGCTGGGCGGTCGGGATCAGCACCTTGCCGCCCATGTGGCCGCACTTCTTCTCCGACGCCAGCTGGTCCTCCCAGTGCACGCCCGCGGCGCCGCTGGCGATCATGCCCTTCATCAGCTCGAACGCGTTCAGCGGGCCACCGAAGCCGGCCTCGGCGTCGGCGACGATCGGCACCAGGTAGTCGGTGCCGGTCTTGCCGGCCGCGTGGTCGATCTGGTCGGCGCGCAGCAGGGCATTGTTGATCCGGCGGACCACGGCGGGCACCGAGTTGGCCGGGTACAGGCTCTGGTCCGGGTAGGTCTGGCCGGCCAGGTTGGCGTCGGCGGCGACCTGCCAGCCGGACAGGTAGATGGCCTCCAGCCCGCCCTTGACCATCTGCACGGCCTGGTTGCCGGTCAGCGCGCCCAGGGCGCGGGTGAACTTCTTGGTCTGCAGCGCGTTCCACAGCCGCTCGGCGCCGCGGCGGGCGAGGGTGTGCTCCTCCTGGACGGTGCCGCGCAGCCGGATGACGTCCTCGGCGGTGTAGGAGCGCTCGATGCCGGCCCACCGGGCGTCGTCCGCCCACTCCTGGCGCAGCAGCGCGGCCTGGTCCGAGTTCCGGTTCGCCGCGCGGCCTTCGGTCGCGGTGGCATCCAACGTGGCGGTCATTGCTGGCCGTCCCTTCCTGTTCGCGATGCGGCGGGCTCCGCGTTGCTCCGCGTTACCCGCCGTTCATATCGGCTTGACCAGGCAACTGTCGGCGCCCGCCGGGGGTCGCTCAACCGAACTCGCCTGTAAAGAAATGCACTTCTTCCGCTATCGTGCAGGAGTGAGTGATCAAGCCCCCCTTGGCCCCCGAAAGACCCCGGCGGGGGTACGTGACGCGCGTCACGCCCCGCCCCGGTCCATCCCGGGAAGTGCCGTTGACCAGCATCTTTCGGTGCGAACGGGGCCGGGGAGTGGATCAAGGACGGCGGCCGGCGGGCATCGCGGACCGGCGCCGGTCCCTGTCAAAACACAACCCGAACCTTCCGCGCACGGTCGACCGCCGGTTCGATCACAGCCGACCACGTCCGAACAGGGGGCGGGTGGTCCCGACCCGTTGACGATCGGCCGCCGCCTGCGCCACCTGCGCAAGGCTGCCGGCCGGACGCTGTCGGACGTCGCCGAGGCCGCCGGCATCAGCCCGTCGGCGCTGTCGTTGTTCGAGAACGGCAAGCGGGAGGCCAAGCTCTCGCTGCTGACCACCCTGGCCGGTGTGCTCGGCACGAACCTGGGGGAGCTGCTGGCCATGGCCCCGCCCTCCCGGCGGGCCGCCCTGGAGATCGAGCTGGAGCGCGCGCAGCGGTCGTCCGCGTTCAAGTCGCTGGACATCCCGCCGGTCAAGCCCGGCCCCCGGTTGCAGACCGAGGCCCTGGAGTCGCTGGTCGGGTTGCATCGCGCGCTGGCCCGGATCCAGGCCGAGCGGCAGGCCACCCCGGAGCAGGCCCGGCGGGCCAACGCGGAACTGCGCGAGGAGATGCGGCGACGGGGCAACTACTTCGGCGAGATCGAGAAGGTGGCGGCCGACCTGCTCACCGCGACCGGCTACGAGGGCGGCCCGATCACCCGGTCGGTGGTCGACCGGCTGGCCGGGCACCTGGGCTTCCGGCTGCGGCACTCGGCCGACCTGCCGCAGTCCACCCGCACCGTCACCGACCTGGCCAACCGGATCATCTACCTGCCGCAGCCCGACGCCGGGCAGCACGACTCACGCTCGCTGGCGCTCAACGCGCTCGGCCACGTCGTGCTGGGACACGAGGTGCCGCAGGACTACTCGGAGTTCCTGCGGCAGCGAGTGGAGATCAACTACTTCGCCGCGTCACTGCTCATCCCGGAGCGCGGGGCGCTGTCGCTGCTGCGAAAAGCCAAGGCCGCCAAGGATATCGCGATCGAGGATCTGCGCGATGCCTACGCGGTGTCGTACGAGACGGCCGCGCACCGGTTCACCAACTTGGCCACCCGCCACCTGGACCTGTCGGTGCACTTCATGCGCATCAGCAAGGCCGGAGTGATCTACAAGGCCTACGAGAACGACGGCGTGCAGTTCCCGATGGACGCGACCGGCGCCATTGAGGGCCAGCGGGTGTGCCGCTACTGGACCGCGCGGGTGGTGTTCGACCGCCCCGACCTGTCGTCGGCCTACCAGCAGTACACCGACACCAAGTCCGGAACCTACTGGTGCACCGCCATTGTCGATCGCACCGCGCAGGGCCTGTTCTCGGTCAACGTCGGCGTGCCGTACGCCGACGTCAAATGGATGCGCGGCCGGGAGACCACGGCGCGGTCGAAGTCCCGCTGTCCCGATCCCACCTGCTGCGCGCTGCCGCCCGGTGATCTGGCCGACCGGTGGGAGGGCATGGCCTGGCCGAGCGCCCGCGTCCACTCGCACCTGCTGGCGGCGATGCCGCCCGGGGTGTTCCCCGGTGTCGATCAGGTCGAGGTGCTCACCTTCCTCGAGCGGCACTCCGCGCCCTGACCTCCGCGTCCTGACCTCCGCGCCTGACCTCCGCGCGGATCAATTCCGCCCTCCGGGCCGCCCCGCCGCGCGGATCAACACCGCCGGCGCGGACCAACCGGCGCCGAATGTGACCGGTGGGACGGGAGACTGCGAGTTCGTCCGCGCGGGGCCGGTCCCGTCACGCCGGGCGGGCGGCCAGCACCTCGTCGGGGATCCACGCGCCGTGCGGCAGCCCGCGCGCGATGTGGGCGTCGTAGATCGGCCAGAAGTCCGCGGCCGGGGCCGCGTGCGGGCCGCCGCCGGGCCGGCCCGCGACCACCTTGGCCAGCTCGGCCAGGCAGCCGTGCCAGCCGGTCGCGTTGCGCGCGGCCGTGTTCCGCTCCGCCAGCACGTTGAGCAGCACCAGCCGGCAGCCGTCGCCGGTTTCCTCCAGTGCCAGATGGATCTCGTCACCCCCCCACCCGAAGCTGAAGCGGTGCGGCGGATCCCAGACCAGCACCCGGTCGACCTCGGGCGGCTCCGGCAGGTTCGGGTCGCCGGTGAAGACGATCGCACCCCCGGCGACCGGCTCGTACCGCACCGCGGACGGGAACCAGGCGGGCAGCTGTGCCGGATCGGTGACCGCGGCCCAGACCCGCGGCAGCGGGGCGGTGAAAGTCCGTTCGAATCGCACGGCGGGGCGTCCGTCATGCTCCACGTAGCTGCCCGGGTCGACGATCATGGGTGTTCCTCCAGGTGCTCCTCGAGCCGGTCGAGGCTCTGATTCCAGCGTTGCCGGTAGGGGGCGAGCCAGGCGTCGACCTCGGCGATCGGCCGGGGATCGAGCCGGTACAGCCGGCGCTGAGCGTCCTTGCGCACCTGGACCAGCCCGGCCGTCCGCAGCACCCGCAGATGTTTGGACGCCTGGGGCTGGCTCAGCCGGAGGGCGTCGACCACCTCGCCCACCGCGCGCTCGCCGGAGCGCAACAGGTCAAGCACGGCCCGGCGGTGAGGGTCGGCCAGGGCCGACCAGGTGGCCTCGGTCATGGCCTCAATATGCCCGCTGGAGCATATACGTGTCAAGGAATATGAGCGGGCGCCCATCCGGATCGCCGCCGGCCCCGAATCCCGTCGAACGAGCCGCCGCCGTCGAGGGGAGCCGAGGTGTCGATCGAACGGTCCCGGAACCGGATGCGCCCGCCCGGCCCGGTCACCCCGCGCCCCGACGGCATGTCCCGCCGGGTGGCCACCGCCGCCCGGGACCGGCGTCCGGGTCCGTTGCCCGAGCAGCGGCCCACCGGGTGGCATCGGGTCGTGTACGACAACCCGATGCCGCCGGCCCGGCCGGCCGATCCGCCCCGGGACGTACCGCCGGCGCTGATTCCGGCCGTGGTCCGGGCGCCGGTCGGGCCGCGACCGCCGTCGGGTGGCGGGCACCAGCAGGTCGGCCGGGTGCTGGGCCCACCGCCGGCCGGTCGGACCCGGCGCGCCGCCCTGGTCCTCGTCGCAACGGTCGGGGCGGCCGCGGCCGCCGGCATGGCGGCCGTGGTGCTGGTCGCCGGTTCGTCCGAGCCCGACCGGATCGGTCCTGAGGCGCCGGCCACGGTGGCTCCGATCCACTCGACCGGTGCGTCCCTCCCGTCGAACGGGTCGACCGGAACCGGTCCGGGGGCCCCGTCCTCGGCGTCCGCGCCGGACGCGATCCCGCCGGCCGGTCCGGTCGGCACGACCGGGGCCGAAGACACCGGGACCGCCCCGACCGACGCCGCCGACTCCGGCCCCGAGACCGGGCCGGACCCGGCGCAGGTGACGACGTTGGTTCCCGGCGCCCCCGGCTTCGGCTGGCCGTCGACCGCGTTCGGGTCGGGCGCGCCGGACGGCTGACCCGCGGCCCGGTCAGGCGGAGCCGACGAGCGAGGCGAAGACGATCACGTTCGACTGGTAGCTACCGGCCGCGGGATCGAACTCGCCGCCGCAGGTGATCAGCCGCAGGCCCGCGTGGTCGAGATTGCCGTAGACCTCCAGCGTCGGGAAGTCCTGCTTGGCGACCTGCCGGACCTCGTCGACCACGAACCGGGCCACGGTGCCGTCGGCCCGGGCGACGTCCACCGCGTCACCCGGGTGCAGCGCGGCCAGGTGGTAGAACACGCCCGGCCCGAACCGGCGGGAGTCGACGTGACCGAGGATGATCGCCGGCCCGAGCGCACCCGGCGTCGGGGAGTCCCGGTACCACCCGGGCCGGGCGTCCGGATCGTCGAGTGAGGGCACCTCGACCGTGCCGTCGGCATGGCGCCCGAGATCGACCAGCGGGCTGTCGATCCCGATCGCCGGCACCGACAGTCGAAGTGGAGTCGACGCCGGCAGGACCGGGTCGGGCGCGCCGGCGGACCCGCCCGGGGCCGGACCAGGTGTGGGCGCCGACGGTGCCGGGGGCGGCGACGGTGAGAGCGACACCGACGGTGAGAGCGACGGAGAGAGCGACGCCGACGGTGAGAGCGACGGTGCGTTCGGCTGCGCGACCGACGGCGTCATCGATGGAGCCGCGCCGGTCGTCGACCGAGCCGGATCCGCGCAGCTCGACAGCAGCAGCGCCACGCCGACGATGCCGGCGGTGCGGGCGGCCCGGCGGGCCATCGATCGCGGGGCGGTCACCCCCGCGCGCGCCGCGTCCGGGCCGGCCGGAAGCCGGCGAGCAGGGCGAGCGCACCGCCGGCGAGCGCGGCCGCGACCGGACCGGTGACGACCGACGGGGTGCCCCCACCGGACCCGGCCGCGGCGACGGCGGTCGACCCGCCACCGGTGTCCGCGGCCCCGTCGGGGACGGCGGCCATCTGCATCGGACGGTAGGTGCCGCACAGCGCCGGGTCGGTCGCCTCGGCGGGCAGGCTCGGATCCAGTTCGCTGGCCCCCAGGACGTCGTCGTAGGCGCCGTTGGCGTTGTAGTCGATGCCGTGCACGACGAGCACCGCCGTGCCGCGGGCCAGGTTGGCCGCGACGTTCGGGTCGAGGTCGATGGTCCGGCTGTAGGTGTAGGACCCGGCCTGGGGAAAGTGCGTGACGTCCAGCCCGTGGTCGGCCGAGGTCGGGCCGTCGACCGTCAACGACGTGCCGATGCCGCCGTACAGCGGGGCCCCGTCGGCCACGGTGATGGACGGCAGCCCGTTGTGCTGTTGCGCGACGCCCGGGCATCGGCCCGCGGCGTCCACGTGGATGTGTTGCGCGTGCGGCACGCCGTCGAGCAGCCCGTCGACCTGGATCTTCACCTCGGCCGTGGTGCCGGTGACGGTGATCCAGGAGGCGCCCCGGCCGGTGACCTTGTTCGCGGTGATCGGGTCGAGGGCGGCCTGGTACGACCGGCTCTGGTCAGCCGAAGCCGAAGCCGAAGCCGAAGCCGAATCCGAAGCCGAATCCGAAGCCGAAGCCGAAGCCGGCGCCGCTGCCGACGCCGCTGCCGACGCCGCGGTGGGCGCGGCCAGGAGCACCCCCACCGCGCAGGCCACCGCCGCCCCGCCGGCCACGGATGTGCGTCGCATCAATGCTCCCCTCGGTCGGACGATCCCGGTACCCGGGGATTCGTCGACCTCTGGGTGGGGGATTGGCGGGGCGCGGGATGCGTGAGCCCGGGCTCAGGCCCGGCGGGCCACCGCGGTGTGGCGGGCCCGGCGCAGGGCGTCGGCGGTGAAGACGATCAGGGCCAGCCAGACCAGGGCGAAGCCGACCCAACGGTAGGCCGGCATCGGCTCGCCGAACCAGACGACGCCGATCAGGAACTGGATGACCGGCGTCAGGTACTGCAGCAGCCCCAGCACCGACAGCGGCAGGGCCTGGGCGGCGGCCGCGAACGCCAGCAGCGGCACGCAGGTGGCGATGCCGGACGACGCCATCAGCAGCGCATGCCCGGTACCGAGCGCGCCGAAGGTGGACGTCCCGGCAGCGGTGATGACGGCGAGATAGATCACCGCCGGGATCACCTGGACCAGTCCCTCCGCGGTGAGCGAGGCCGTCGGGGCCAGCGGGATGACCTTCTTCACCAGCCCGTAGACGCCGAACGATGCGGCCAGGGTCAGCGCGACCCAAGGGAACGAACCGCCGGCCACCCCGAGCACCAGGACCGCGGTGGCGCCGAGGCCGACCGCGGTCCACTGGGCCGGCCGCAGCCGCTCCCGGAAGATCAACACCCCCAGCAGGACGCTGACCAGGGGATTGATGAAGTAGCCGAGGGCGGCGTCGACGACCCGCCCGTTGTTCACCGCCCAGATGTAGATGCCCCTGTTCACCGCGATCAGCGCGGCCGCGGCGACGACCAGGCCCCAGGTCCGGGCGCGCATCGAGACGATCGCCCGCCACCCGCGCACGACGGTGAGGATGATCGAGGACACCACCAGCGACCAGACCATGCGGTGGGCCAGGATCTCGGCCGCGCCGGCCGGCTCGAGCAGGGGGAAGTAGAGGGGGAACAGCCCCCACAGGCCGTAGGCGATCAGGCCGTACGTCAGGCCCCGCGAGCGGACCGGGGTGGGGCCACCCGGCCGCTCGGGAAGCGGCGCGGGGGTCGTCATCCGGTCGCCCGGCGACCGGCCCGGCCGGCGCGGGGGCGCGGGCGGTGCCCCGCCGGATCCCTCCTGGAGTCGGCCGAGCGGGCGGGGCCACCATCGGGCACCGGACGGGTGGGCCGGAGGCGATGCGGCGACGGCGGAGCCGCATCGTTCCCAGGACCCTCAGTCGCCACCGCCATCGCTTCCTCCGTCGCTGCCCCCACCGTCACTGCCCCCGCCGTCACTGCCCCAACCGTCGCTGCCCCCACCGTCATGACCGCCCCCGTGGTGGCTCCCGCCGTCGTGTCCCGAGCCGTGCGCGCCGCCACCGTGCGACCGGTCGCCGTCCGTCGCGGTGCCCGCCGAGGCGCCGGTGTCGGACCAGGGACCGGGGCCCGTGCCCCGGGGCCGGGCCGATCGGCGGCGCGCGACGATCAGGCCGGCGACGGCCGCCGTCCCCAGCGCGATCAGGGCGACGAGCTCGAAGGCGGACATCAGTGGTCCCTTCCGGCCCCGCGGCCCGGCGCCCGCACCTGCGTCAGCGGTAGTTGGTGAACTGCAGCGCGATGTCCAGATCGGCGTTCTTCAGCAGCGCGATGACGGCCTGCAGGTCGTCGCGCTTCTTGCCCGAGACCCGCAGCTGATCGCCCTGGATCTGCGCCTGCACACCCTTGGGGCCCTCGTCCTTGATCCGCTTGGCGATGGCCTTGGCCTTGTCCGAGGCGATGCCCTGGACGATCGTCCCGGTGACCTTGAACGTCTTGCCCGACGCGGACGGCTCGCCGACCTCGAACGCCCGCAACGAGATGCCGCGCTTGACCAGCTTCTCCTTGAAGACGTCGATCGCCGCCTTGCACCGCTCCTCGGTGCTGGAGGTGATCGTCACGCCCTCCTCGCCGGCCCAGGCGATGGTCGTGTCCGTGCCCCGGAAGTCGAACCGCTGGGACAGCTCCTTGGCCGCCTGGTTCAGGGCGTTGTCCGCCTCCTGGTGGTCGACCTTGCTGACGATGTCGAACGAGGCGTCTGCCACGACCTGACTCCTTTGCTCACCCTCGCGGACCTGTGCACCGGCCCGCATCGGTGGCGGACCCGGCCCTCCATCCAACACCCACGGGTGCGGGTCGCGGCGGGAGAGCGGGCCGCCGCGAGCTCGATTCGGTTCCCGGGCGGACGACCGGTACGCTGTGCCGGGCCCGGAACCACGGGACCACGGCAGGTTGCCCGAGCGGCCAAAGGGAGCTGACTGTAAATCAGCCGGCATTGCCTACGGGGGTTCGAATCCCTCACCTGCCACCGCACGACCGACAGCGGGCCCTCTCCCCGGAGAGGGCCCGCTGTCGTGTGCGGGCCGGGTCGGGCCCGCCGGTCCGAGCCGGCGCGCACTCAGTGTCCCGTCCCGTGTGGCTGCGTTTCGTGGACACTGCAGGGAATTTGTAGGCCTTTCGGGTGAACACATCCACCCATCGCGCCGCTGCCCTGCACGTGCTGCCATAATTCGGGGCGTCGTCGGGGAAACGGCGTGCCCGTCCGTCCCTGCGCCAGCCACGCGATCCGCCGGATCCCATCCGTCGAACCAGACCGGATGACGTGGAGGAAAGGGGTGACCGTGACCGCCGACCTCCGCCCGGCCGACGCGCCCCGCCGCACCTACTCCGCGGCGCAGGTCTTCCCGATCGTCGCCCTGATCGTGTCGGTGACCGCGGTCGCCCTGTGGATCCCGGTCGTCCGCCTCTCGGTCAACGCGGTGGAACCGGACCACCTGCTGCTGGGCATGCTCGTCCTGCTCGTGGCGTTCCTGATCGGCGAGCTGTTCCCGCTGCACATCGAGGTCCGCCGGGAGACCCTGCTGGTCAGCGGCTCCGAGCTGCCGATGGTGCTCGGCCTGCTGCTCCTGCCGGCCTGGACGGTGGGCCTCACCCATCTGCTCGCCGGGGCCCTGGTCTTCCTGTTCCGCCGCGACAGCTGGCGCAACATTGCGGTCAACCTGTCGTTCATCGCCGCCGAGACCGGAGCCGCGGCCCTGGTGGTGGTCACGCTGGCCGGATCGCCGCCGGCCGGGTCGGCGACCGGCCTGCAGTACCTGGCCGTCGCCCTGGGCGTGCTCGCCGGGGCACTGCTGTCGGCGATCGCGGTCGGCCTGACGTACCGGATGCTGGGGCCGGCGGAACCCCTGGGCAAGGTGATCGTCCGCTCGATGATCTCGGCCCTGGCCATCGTGACCTTCGCCCTGGCCGGCTACACCGTCTGGATGGCCGGACCGTTCGGCCCCTGGCTCTGCGTGGTGCTGGCCGGCGTCCTGGCCGTGCTCTATCGCACGTATTTCGTGTTCCTGCGCCAGCACGCCGACCTGACCCGGATGTACAGCTTCGTCCGCCAGGTCGCGGCGGTCGGCCCGGCCATCGAGGGCTGGCGGGCGGTGTTGGAACAGGTGCGCGACCAGTTCAACGCCGAGGTGGCCGTGCTGCGGTTGGACGAGGGCACCGGCGAGCTGGCCACCCTGGCCGTCGGACCGGACGGGATCCGCACCGAGCCGGCCCTGCGGGACGGCGACCCGCTGCTGGCCCAGGCGCGGACCGCGGGCCGGGTGCGGGTGTCCACCGACCGGACCATGGACGCCCAGGTGCTCGCCGCACTCGCCGAGCGCCAGGCCTGGGACGTGCTGGTCGTGCCCCTGCGATCGGGCGACCGCGACCGCGGGTACCTCGAGCTGCGCGACCGCCTCAGCCGCTGGGACCGGTTCCGGGACGACGATCTGCGCGTCCTGGAGACCCTCGGCGGCCACGTCGCCACCGCCCTGGACAACCTGCGCCTGCTCGAGTCCCTGCGGCACGAGGCCTACCACGACGCGATCACCGGCCTGCGCAACCGGGTCGGGCTGATCGTGGCGGCCCAGGACCGGCTGGCGCAGGGCCGCGGAGCGGCCATCCTGCTGGTCGAGCTGGACGTGTTGTCGCAGGTGAACAACGCCCTCGGGCACGACCGGGGCGAGCAGCTGCTGCGGCTGGCCGGGGACCGGCTGGTCGGCCTGGTCGGCCCGGACCGGCCGGTGGCCCGGATCGAGGCCGACCGGTTCGCCGTCCTGATGGACCCCCTGACGGAGTGCGATCTGACCGCGCTGGGCGCGCGGATCCTGCACGCCGTGGGCCTGGGCTACTCCATCGACGGCATCGAGGTCGACCCGCAGTGCGCCGTCGGTATCGCCTTCGTGCCCGGCGGGGTGGGCGCGGAGAGCGCCGTGGAACCCAGCACGCTGCTGCAGCGGGCCGAGATGGCCATGCTCGCGGCCAGGGCCAGGACGGAGTCCATCCAGATCTACCGCCCGAGCATGGGCGAGGTGTACCGGCGCCGGTTCCAGCTGGTCACCCAGTTCCGGCAGGCGGTCGAGCAGGGCCGGATCATCGTCCACTACCAGCCGAAGGTCGACCTCGGTCACCGGGAGCTGGCCGGGGTCGAGGCCCTGGTGCGCTGGATGCACCCGGAGTTCGGGCTGGTCTCGCCGGCGGAGTTCGTCGAGGCCATCGAGGCCACGGGGTCCATCGACATCCTGCTCGAACACGTGCTGGACAGCGTGCTCGCCCAGCTCGCGCAGTGGCGCGGCGCGGGCCTGCACATCACCGCGTCGGTCAACCTGTCGGTGCACAACCTGCTGGCCGCCGACTTCCCGACGACGGTGGCGGCCGCGCTGCGGCGGCACCAGGTGCCCGCCCACCTGCTGACCTTCGAGATCACCGAGTCGAACGTGATGACCGACCCCGAGCACTCGCTGCCGGTGTTGCGCGAACTCCACGCCATGGGCATCAAGCTGTCGGTCGACGACTTCGGCACCGGCTACTCGTCGCTGGCCTACCTGCGGCGACTGCCGATCGACGAGATCAAGATCGACCGGTCCTTCGTCCAGGGGATGGGCACCGACCTGTCCGACCTGGCCATCGTGCGGGCCATCGTCGATCTGGGGCACTCGCTCGGACTGCGGGTCGTCGCCGAGGGCGTCGAGGAGGAAGCGGCCCGGGACGCGCTGCGCGAGATGGAGTGCGACGAGGTCCAGGGATTCCTGATCTCGCGGCCCGTGCCGCTGGACCGGTTCGAGGCGTGGCTGCAGGCCCGGACGGTCAGCATCTACGACCCCGCATCGACCACGCACGTGCTCCGGATGATGAGCTGACGACGCGGTTCGAAGCACCCCCGTTCGTGCTGTAAAGTAGTCCGGGCTCCCGGGGTTACCCGGAGCGATGAGTTGAAACGGCCGGTATCACCGGTCGGCACCACCGGCAGTACCAGCAGTGCGCAGTACTCCGCCCCTTTAGCTCAGTCGGCAGAGCGTCTCCATGGTAAGGAGAAGGTCTACGGTTCGATTCCGTAAAGGGGCTCGGAACAGCGGCGCTGGCAGCGGAACAACTTCGCTGCCCGCGTCGTTT
>NZ_JBMDXT010000381.1:0-9596 GCF_048594475.1 Nakamurella sp.
CCCGCCCGACCCGGGCCGAGGCCTCCGACGTCGCCAACGCGATCCTGGACGGCGCGGACGCGGTCATGCTCTCCGGCGAGACCTCCGTCGGCAAGTACCCGATCATCGCGGTCAAGACCATGGCCCGGATCATCGAGGCGGTGGAGACCGAGTCGGTCGCCGCGCCGGCGCTGACCCACACCCCGCGCACCCGCGGCGGTGTCCTGTCCTTCGCGGCTCGCGACATCGCCGAGCGGATCGACGCCAAGGCGCTGATCGCCTTCACCTTCACCGGCGACACCGTCCGCCGGATGGCCCGCCTGCACACCGCGCTGCCGGTCCTCGCCTTCACCCCGAAGGAGGAGGTGCGCAACCAGCTCGCCCTCACCTGGGGCGTGCGGACCTTCGTCACCCCCGAGGTCGACACCACCGACGAGATGGTTGAGCAGGTCGACCAGGCCATCCTGGAGATCCCGGGGTACGAGCCCGGCGACACCGTGGTCATCGTCGCGGGCGCGCCGCCGAACACCTCCGGCTCGACCAACCTGATCCGGGTGCACCGGCTGAGCCACAAGGACTGATGGCGATCTTCGGGCACCGGCGGCACGCGGCCGGGCCGGCCGAGCGGGCGGCGGCGGCCCCGTTGCAGAATGACCCGGTGCCCGAAGACACCAGCGAGCAGAGCTCGCTCGACACCGACGGCGTCCCTCGCGGCCAGGCCGTGGTGGACGCCCTGGTCGAGCTGCTGAACCTCGAGCGGCTCGAGGACAACCTGTACCGGGGCGTGTCGCCGGCCCTGTCGCCGGTCCGGGTCTTCGGCGGCCAGGTCGCGGCGCAGGCGCTCACGGCAGCCGGCCGGACAGTGCCCAGCGAGCGCCGGGTGCATTCGCTGCACGCCTACTTCCTGCGGCCGGGCAACCCGCGGCAGCCGATCGTCTATCAGGTCGACCGGGCCCGGGACGGCGTCTCGTTCACCACCCGGCGGGTGGTCGCCATCCAGCACGGCAAGCCGATCTTCACCATGTCGGCGTCCTTCCAGGTCGACGAGCCGGGCGTGGACCACGCCGAGTCCATGCCACCCGTCCCGCCGCCGGAGTCGCTGCCGACCTACGCCGAACGCATCGCGCCGTTCAAGGACAGCATGACCGTCTGGGGCCAGATCCCGCGGCCGTTCGACGTGCGGTACGTCGACGAACCGCCGTGGGAGTCCCGGCTGACCGGTCCGCAGCTCGGCGCGCACAGCCGGGTGTGGTTCCGCACCGACGGCGTCCTGCCCGACGACGACCTGCTGCACGTCTGCCTGCTGGCGTACCTGTCCGACCTCACCCTGCTCTACTCGGTGCTCAAGACCCACGCGCTGACCTTCGAACACGACAACATCCAGGTCGCCTCGCTGGACCACGCGATGTGGTTCCACCGGCCGATCCGGGTCGACGAATGGCTGCTGTACGACACGATGTCGCCCAGCGCGTCCGGCGCCCGCGGCCTGGGCACCGGTCACTTCTTCGCCCGGGACGGTCGGATGCTGGCCACCGTGGTGCAGGAGGGCCTGGTCCGGTTGCGGTGACGGGGGAGCGGGCGGCGAGCGCCGGGACGATCACCGGGCCGGCGCCGGCCCTCACCCGGCCCGCGCTCAAGGAGTGGGGTGCCGCGGTGCACGCGCTGCTGCGAGGTCGGCAGACGCTGCTGCTGCGCAAGGGCGGTATCCACGAGAAGCGTTTCACGGTGCGCGATGCGCAGTTCCTGCTGTACCCGACGGTCGCGCACAGCCACGCCGCGTCGACCCGACCCGATCACGCCGATCTGCTGCCGCTCGGGGCGTCCGACGTCGGCGACGGGACCGTGGTGATCCGTGCGGCGGCGTCCGTGGTCGCGGCGATCGAGGTGACCCGGCCGGAGAACATCGAGGCTCTCGAACCCCTCCACATCTGGACGACCGCGTCGGTGCAGGCCAACCGGATCGACTTCCGGCCCCGGCACCGGCTGACCGCGATCGTCGTGGCGGTCCGGCCACTGCCCCGGCCGTGGGTCGTCCCGGTCCGCCCGGAATCCGGCGGCTGCCGCTGGTGGGTCGACCTGATCGCCGACGACAGCGCCGGCGCCCCCGTCGCCGGTGGGCCGGACGGCGGCGCACCGGCGCGCTCCGCGGCCGAGCTGGCCGAGATCGCCGACCACGTGCGGCAGCTCGTCGGGTGACGGCGGCCGGACCGGGGTCGCCGCCGCCGGGCATGATCAGTAGCGTGATTCCGGCACGGTTCGGGTACTGGGACCGGCGGAGTCGGCGGGCCATGGGGGTCCGACAGACGACAGCGTGAGGAGCGGGACGATGGGTCTGAGCGACGAGGACATCACCACCGGCGGTCCGGCGACGGAGGGCCCGGCGGACGGGGGCGCGGCCGGCGTTCCGGGCGTGCACGACGGTGGCGCTGACGGGGGTGCCGACGGTGGCGCGGACAGCGGGGCCGAGGGCCCGGCCGATGGTGGCGCGGGCGGGGTGCCCGGCGTGCACGATGGCGGTGCCGACGGTGGCGCCGACGGTGGCGCTGACGGCGGGGCCGACGGTGGCGCCGATGGCGGCGCGGACAGCGGGGCCGAAGGTCCGGCCGACGGTGGCGCGGCCGGGGTGCACGACGGCGGTGCCGATGGTGGCGCGGACGGCGGTGCCGACGGCGGTGCCGATGGTGGCGCGGACGGTGGCGCTGACGGCGCCGCGGGCTGATGTCGGCTGGTGAACCGACGGGGGCGTCCGGCCTGGCCGGGCGCCCCCCGCAGCCCGGCGCGACCCCGGCGCTGCAGCGGTGCATCGGTATCCCGGCGGGGGAGTTCGCCCGCCGGCACTGGGCGCAGCGGCCCCTGCTGACCAAGGTGGCCGCGCCGGCGGAGCCCGGATCGGTCCCGGCGGTCGACGGGTTCGGCGACTTCACCGACCTCTTCTCGGCCGCCGCGGTCGATGAGCTCATCTCCGTCCGGGGGCTGCGCACGCCGTTCCTGCGGATGGCCAAGGACGGATCGGTGCTGGCCACGTCCACCTTCACCCGTGGGGGCGGGGCGGGCGCGACGATCGCCGACCAGGTGGCCGATGACAAGGTGCTGGGCCAGTTGGCCGCCGGCGCCACCCTGGTGCTGCAGGCGTTGCACCGGACCTGGCCGCCGTTGGTCCGGTTCGGCAGCGAGCTGGCCGCCGAGCTGGGGCACCCGGTCCAGATCAACGCCTACGTCACCCCGGCGCAGAACCAGGGTTTCGCCCCGCACTACGACACCCACGACGTCTTCGTCCTGCAGATCGCCGGCACCAAGCGGTGGCGCATCCACGAGCCGGTGCTGGCCGATCCGTTGCCGCACCAGACCTGGGACGCCCGGCGCGAGCAGGTGCGGACCCGAGCGGCCCAGGAGCCGGTGATCGACACCCTGCTCGAGCCGGGCGATGCGCTCTACCTGCCGCGCGGCTACCTGCACTCGGCGGTGGCGCAGGGCGAGCTGTCCATCCACCTGACCATCGGCGTGCACCCGCTGACCGGGTACGACCTGGCCCGGGAGCTGATCGCGGCGGCCGAGGGCGACCGGGATCTGCGGCGGTCGCTGCCGCTGGGGGTCGACGTCACCGACGTCGACGCGATGGCCGGCCACCTGCGCACCGCCGCGGCCCGGTTGACCGCCCGGCTGAACCAGGTGGACGCCGACCACTACGCCGCGGCCGCGCGCCGGGTCGGCCGGCAGCAGGTAGGCCAGACCCGCCCGGCGCCGATCGCCCCGCTGGCCCAGCTCGCCGCCATCACCGGCCTGGGTCCGGACACCCCGCTGGTGCTGCGGCCCGGACTGCGCCCGGGATTGCGTCCGGCGTCCGGTGCCTGGGTGCTCGACCTGGTCGATTCGACCGTGACCTGGCCCGAGCAGGCGCACGCCGCCCTGCTGGTCGTGGTGGCCGGCAAGGAATTCACGCCCGGCCAGTTGCCGAACCTGGACGCCGATGAACAGCTGGTGATCGCCCGCCGCCTGGTACGCGAGGGCATCGTCGTCCCGGTCGGAGCCACCGGTGTCGACGCCGCCGGGGCCGACGGTTCCTGACCCGGTGGCCGAGGCGGTGACGGAGGAGGTCGACCGGTTCGAGCGGTGCTCGGTCCAGGCCACCCGGCGGGGTGACCCGATGATCGGCAGCGCCTTCCCGGCCGACCGCCTGCTGCTGGTCGAGCAGCCCGGACCCTGGGGCCGGACGGGGTTGCTCGCGTCCCGGTTCGACGGCGCCGTTGCCCATCTCCTGGTGGCCCGGCTGGAGGCCCGCGGCATCCGGGTGGTGGCGATCCGGCGGCCGGGGCGCCACCAGCCGGACGGGCCGCGGCGGTGGGCGGCCGTCGACTGCCGGCCCGGGCGCGAACGCGTCATCTGGGGCCGGTTCGACGACGACCGGCAGTTGCTCGACGTCGACGTCCCCGGGGTGCTCAACGCCCCCGGGACGGGCGGGGCGACCGAACCGCTGTACCTGGTGTGCGCGCACGGCACCCACGACGCGTGCTGCGCGATCCGCGGCCGCCCGGTGGCCGGGCAGCTGCTGGAGCGCCGGCCCGGGCGGGTCTGGGAATGCAGTCACGTCGGCGGCGATCGGTTCGCGGCCAACCTGCTGGTGCTGCCGGCGGGCCTGCTCTACGGCCGCGTGCAGCCCGAGGACGCCGGACGACTGGTCGAGCTGACCGACGCGGGACGGGTCGATGCCGTCGCCCTGCGCGGCCGGGTCGGATTCCCCCCGGCCGAGCAGGCCGCGTTGCAGTTGGCCCACCGGGAGTCGCCGGACGCCGGCTGGCGCGAGGTGACCGTGCAGGCCGTCGACCGGCGGATCGAGGAGCGCGTCGTGGTCACGCTCTCCGTGGCGGGGACGCCGATGGTGGTGGCCGTGGACGTGCGCCGGGCCGATCCGGCCTGGTTGACCTGCCAGGCGAGCGCCCCCGGCCGGGCGCTGGTGTACCGGCCGTCGGTGCTGGCCGAGTGACCGACCGACCGACCGACCGGACCGGGCGGTCGGGACGGGTCGGGCTGATCAAGTCGGCACCATGCGCCCGAAATGTCGGACTTCTTGCCGATTTGATCAGCCCCGCCCCGGATTCGCCGACCCGCCTACGGTTTCGATCTGAAGGGACGGGCCCTGCGGGCCGACGGCCGTTCATCTCGGCGAGAATTCCGCATGTCGGTCACGTTCTGCTGGATCGACCAGCCCGGCGTGCTCGTCCCGCCCGGTCGCCCGGCTCCTGCGCGCGGCCTCCAACGCGACCCCGGGGGCGCGCGCCTCCAACGCTCCTCCAGCGCTCCTCCAACTCGCCTCCAGCGCGACCCCGGGGCGCGCGCCTCCAACTCGCCTCCAGTGGGACCCCGGGCGCGCCCGCCTCCAGCGCGCCTCGGGCACGCCACCAACGCGGCACCGGGGCGCCGTCCCGGGATGCCGTCCCAGTCGCAGCCCGAGCGGCCCGACCACCCGTCGGTGCCCCCCGGACCCCACGATCAGCTCGGGCGGGCTCTTATGCTTCGGCGGTGCGGTCGACCGTGGGCCTGGAGCTGGCGATCCGGCTCCTGTTCGGGTACCTGCCGGCCACCGCCCGTCGCCGGCTGGCCGGTGCACCGATCGTCGTGGACGGCGAGCCGCTCGACCCGGACCTGCAACTGCTGCTGCGCCTCGAGCGGATGACGACGGCGGGCACGCCGGCCGCGCCGGTGCCGCGGCGCCGCGCCCATCTGGATGCGGCCACCACCCTGGTCGGCGGCCGGCCCCCGAGCGCGGTGACGAGCCGCGCGGTGGTGATCGACCGGGATGACGCCGGGCCGCCGTTGGCCGCCCGGCTCTACTGCCCGAACGGGCTGGCGACGGGCTCGCCGCTGCTGGTGTACCTGCACGGTGGCGGCTGGGTGACCGGCGGCCTCAACAGCCACGACACCGCCTGCCGGTTCCTGGCCGATCGGGGCCGGTTGCGGGTGCTGGCCGTCGACTACCGGCTGGCCCCGGAGGACCCGTTCCCGGCCGCGGTGCACGACGCGTCCGCCGCCCTGCGGTTCGCGCGGACCCGGGCCGCGACGCTCGGTGCCGACCCGGGATCCATCGCGATGGGCGGCGACAGCGCGGGCGCCAACCTTGCCGCGGTCACCGCGCACCTGGCGATTCACGCGGGCGAGCCCGGACCCGCCCGACTGCTGCTGTTCTATCCGCCGACCGACGCGGTCAACCGCACCACGTCCCGGGATCTGTTCGCCGACGGGTTCCTGCTGACCGAGGCGGACATCGTCTGGTTCCGGGACCACTACCTGCCGTCCGCGGACCAGCACCGCGACCCTCGCGCGTCGATCCTGCTGGCCGACGAGCTGACCGGGATGCCGCCGACCCACCTGGTCACGGCGGGCTTCGACCCGATCCGGGACGAGGGCGAACTCTTCGCTCGCCGGCTCGCGGAGGCCGGCGTCCCGGTGGTGGTGCGCCGGGAACCGGACCTGGTGCACGGCTTCGTCAACATGATCGGCCTGTCGGCCCGCTGCCGGGCCGCCGTCGCCGACGCGGCCGCGGCGCTCCGAGAGTCCTTCGCCGGGCACCGCCCCGACCTGGCCCGTCGGTCCGACCCGACCGACCAATCGCACCGCCCCGACCCGGTCGCGAAACCTCGCGTCCCGGACGCCGTCGACGCGGCCCGGCTCATGGGATGAGCCGGCGCCGACGCCGGTGGGTGAGGACCGCGGATCGGCCGGCGCCGACCATCAGAACCATCACGGTGGCGGCGGACAGAACGAGCAGCACGATGGCCACCGTGTCGAACGGGGCATAGGCGTCGGCGCAGGCCGGGTCGGGCAGGGGATCGGGGCGGCCGAACAGGGCCGGCCCACAGGCGACGAACTCGTCGTTCGGTTCGGCCGAGCTCGGAGCGGTGCCGGCCAGCAGACCCAGCCCGCCGAGCATCGTGGCCACCACGAGCGCCGCGACGGCGCGGGACCTGTGCACACCTCACCTACCCGGGCTGCCGGCCGGTCGGGTGCCCCCGGTGAGACTCGAACTCACACTGTGCGGGATTTGAATCCGCTTCCTCTGCCAATTGGGATACGGGGGCAGGCCCCGCGATCGGGGCAGCCCCATCGTAGTCGGGCCCGCGCCGGGCCCGGCCCCGCCCCGCCCGGCCCGGCGCGCGAACCGGATGTCGGGCCCGTCGACAGACAACGATGTCGGTTGTGCGACGCGAAAGGCGTGCTCATCACAGCGTGGGGGCCTGTTCGTTCGCACATTGGTAACCCGGGGCCGATACTCTGACCACCGGACCGGCGACCACTCGGGGGCCCGCCGGCAGGTGAGGGAGGTGGCCGATGACCGCACCGAAGAGGGTGCTCATCGCCGAGGACGAAGCGTTGATCAGGCTCGACCTGTCCGAGATGCTCGCCGAGGAGGGATTCGACGTCGTCGGCCAGGCGGTCGACGGCGAGCAGGCGGTCACGATGGCCACCGAACTGCGTCCCGATCTGGTCATCATGGACGTCAAGATGCCCAAGAAGGACGGCATCGACGCCGCGGCCGAGATCGTCGGGGAACAGATCGCCCCGGTCGTCATCCTCACCGCGTTCTCGCAGCGCGAGCTGATCGAACGGGCCCGAGACGCCGGCGCGATGGCCTACCTGGTCAAGCCCTTCTCCAAGAGCGACCTGCTGCCGGCGATCGAGCTGGCCGTCGCCCGGTACGCCGAGACGACCGCGCTGCGGGCCGAGGTGGCCGACATCAGCCAGCGGCTCGAGGCGCGCAAGATCATCGACCGGGCCAAGGGCCTGTTGATGACGCACCAGAAGATGACCGAGCCGGAGGCGTTCCGCTGGATCCAGCGCACCGCGATGGACCGGCGGACCTCGATGCAGGCGGTGGCGAACGCCGTGCTGGAGGGGCTGTCGGCCAAGAGCTGAGCGCGACGGGATCGCGTCGACCAGGCGGCGTCCGGGGCAACCCGGGCGCCGCTTCGTCGTTCCGGTGACCGGGGGATCCGGCGGTCGACCGGCCCGGGACCGCCGGTCGGAGTCGGCCATCGTGATCGATCCGCCGGTGGGCCTGGCCCTGATGGCTGACCCGGTTCGCGCTCGGCGCATCGTCCGCCGTCGCATTGACTACCGCGTGTGACCTGGATGGGCGCTTCTTGTGAACCGCGAGTCGCATTTTGGTTACGAGGGCTCGTTCTTGCGGTGTCCTGCGCCGATCGTGGGATAGGTTCCCCGCGTGTCGGCGACGTCGGCATGAATGCGACAGCCGGATCCTGACCGGTGAACAGAATCTTCGGAGGTGGCACGTGCATCGACGTTCGGTGCGAACCGCCGGCATCGCGCTGGTCGCGGTGGCGGCCCTGACGCTGGCGGCCTGTGGGTCGAAGTCGACGGACAGCGGAACGACGACGAGCGCGGCCGCGTCCGCCGGGTCGGGATCGGCGGCGGCCTCCGGGTCCGCGGCGGCGTCGGGCGGCGCCTCCTCCGGCGGCGCGGCGAGCGGCTCGCTGAGCATCCAGCCGCTGAAGCAGATCACCCCGGAGGGCCAGGACGTCAGCGCGGGTGCGGCCACCAACGCGGTGCTGCCGGCCGGCAACGGGCAGGCCAAGTGCGCCGCCGGCTCCTCCATCGCCATGGCCGGCGCGCTGACCGGCCCGAACGCGGCGCTGGGCATCAACATCCGCAACGGCGCCAAGCTGGCCATCGACCAGTTCAACGCCGCGAACCCCGGCTGCCAGCTCTCCCTCAAGGAGTTCGACACCGAGGGCGACCCGCAGAAGGCCACCCAGGTCGCGCCGCAGATCGTCGGCGACGCCTCGGTCATCGGCCTGCTCGGCCCGGCGTTCTCCGGCGAGACCAAGGCCACCGGCCCGATCTTCAACCAGGCCGGCCTGATCTCGGTCACCGCGTCGGCGACCAACCCGGCGCTGACCACCAACGGGTGGACCAACTTCTTCCGGGGCCTGGGCAACGACAACTCGCAGGGCGGTGCGACCGCCAACTGGCTGACCAAGCAGGAGAACTACGGCAAGGTCTGCGTCGTCCGCGACAACACCGATTACGGCGTCGGTCTGGCCGAGGTCGTCACCGAGACCCTCGGGTCCGCCGCCGACGGCAGCTGCGCCGTCGACGTCAAGACCGGTGACAAGGACTTCACCGCCGGCATCCAGCTGATCACCACGGCGGCGCCGGACGCGGTCTACTACGCGGGCTACTACGCCGAGGCGGCGCCGTTCGTCCAGCAGCTGCGCGACGCCGGCTACACCGGCCCGTTCGTCTCCGGTGACGGCGTCAACGACCCGCAGTTCGTCGCCCAGGCCGGCCAGGCCGCGGCCGGTGCGATCCTGACCTGCCCGTGCGGTCCGGCTCCGGACCAGTTCGCGTCGCAGTACCAGCAGGCCTTCAACATCGCCCCGGGCGTGTACTCGGTGGACGCCTACGACCTGGCCACCATCATGGTCACCGGCATCTCCTCCGGGCAGGTCACGGACCGGGCGAGCATGATCAAGTACTTCTCGACCTACGACGGCGAGGGTCTGGCCAAGACGTACAAGTGGGACTCCAGCGGTGAGCTCGCGGTGGCGAACCCCTGGCTGTACGAAGTCAAGTAACACCCGGACACCCATCGATGGCGACCG
>NZ_JBMDXT010000382.1:0-3524 GCF_048594475.1 Nakamurella sp.
CGACTGGTCGCGCGCGTGCGCCGCGACCAGCGCGTAGGCCCAGACGGCGGCCTGCTCGGCGACCAGGGCCGACTGCATCGCGGCCTGCGCGTCCGGGCTCAGCGGCCCGGGCGGCGCGGTGCTGATCGGGGTGCTCAGCGGCGAGGCCGATCCCGACCCCGATGTCGATGTCGATGTCGATGTCGCGCCCGATGCCGGGCTCGGCCCCGATCCGGGGGCGGGGGTGGGGGACGGGCTCGTCATACCAACACCGCCCGGTGGCTGGCCAGCGACGCGGCGATCGTCCCGTACAGCGCGGCCCGGTAGCGGGAGGCGGTCGAGATGGCGTCGGTGAACTGGACCTGGGCGGTCGCCGCGTCGCCCCGGACGGCCGAGACGATGGCCTCCGGCGAGCCCGGCAGGGCCACGGCACCCGAGGCCGGGGCGGCCGATGCGGTCGCCCCGGCCGCGGTCGCGTTCGGATCTCCGGGGTTGGTCCGGGCGTACTCGGCGGTCAGCGCGTCGAGATGCTGCTGACGGTCGTCGCGCAGCGGCTGCAGCTTGCCGGCGTCGGCCTGATCGGCGGCGATCGCCGCGTCCAGCCGCAGGATGTGCAGGCGGGTGGTCGCGATCAGCCCGTTGATCGGGTCGAGCGCCGCGGGGTTCAGGTCGATGGTCGGCGTCGCCGGCTCGTCGGAGCCGAAGTAGCCGCAGCCGGCGACCGAGGCGATCGCGACGGCCGCGCCGACGGAACCGGCGCCGAGCAGGACCGAGCGCCGGGAGACCGGCCGGCCGGGAGCGGATGACACGGGGACCATCATGACAGGCCGGCGGCGCCGGGACCGGTGATCCGGGCCGCCCGCCCCACGCGAACGTCACACCGCGGCCGCGGCTCACCCGTCGGGTCCGGTCGCCGTCGGGTCCGGTCGCTCTAGGGTCCGGTCGCCGTCGGGTCCGGTCCCGCCACCGGGCCTGGCCGCGCCCGGACCGCCCGACCGGACCGACCGGACCGTCTGGACCGCCCACCCGGCACCGATCGGCGCACCGCCGGGCCCGCGGACCGATAGGCTTCCGCCCGACCGCCGGCTCGCTGGGCCCGGGCGCGGGTGTTCCCTCCACAACTGCACACCGCGACCGCCGCCCGTCGACGGGTCGGGGTCGGCACGGGTGTGGCAGACAGGAGACGGCGATGGGAACCGACGACGGTCGCCTGCGGGCAATCGTCACCGAGGTGACGGGCGCCCACGGGTACGACCTGGAAGAGTTCACGGCGCGCACGGTGGGGCGACGCCGGGTGGTGCGGGTGGTGATCGACGGCGACGACGGCGTGTCGCTGGACGACGCGGCGCAGGTGAGCCGCGAGATATCCGAACGGCTGGACGGGCCCGACGACCCGATGGGCGAGCTGCCGTACACGCTGGAGGTGACCAGTCCCGGCGTCGGCCGGCCGCTGCGCGAGCCCCGGCACTTCCGCCGGTCGCTCGGGCGCCTGCTGGCCGTGACCACCGCCCAGAACGCCGAGGGCCTGACCGGTCACCTGCTGCGGGCGGACGAGGACGGCATCGCGCTGCTGGTGGCCGGCAAGAAGGGCGCGATCAGCACGGTCGCCGTGCCCTACGGGCAGATCGCCGCGGCCCGGGTCGAGGTGGAGTTCTCCGCCCCGCCCGCCGCCGTGCAGGAGCTGTTGGATGCCGAAGGAGTGATCCGGTGAACGTGGACATCGCCGCGCTGCGCGCGGTCGAGAAGGAGAAGGGGATCGACTTCGATTCCCTGCTGGACACCCTCGAGACGGCGCTGCTCTCGGCGTACAAGCACACCGAGGGGCACGCCGCGCACGCCCGCGTCGAGATCGACCGGCGCACCGGCGGGATCCGGGTGTGGGCGCAGGAGACCGACGACGCCGGCGAGGTCGCGCGGGAGTGGGACGACACGCCGGCCGACTTCGGCCGGATCGCGGCCACCACCGCCCGGCAGGTGATCCTGCAGCGGCTGCGCGACGTCGACAACGAACGCACGTTCGGTGACTTCGCCGGTCGCGAGCACGACCTGATCACCGGCACGGTCTCGGCCGACGCCAAGGTCAACGCGCGCGGCGTGGTGGTGGTCAGCCTGGGCGAGGGCAAGAACGCGGTCGAGGGTGTGATCCCGGCGGCCGAGCAGGTGCCGGGGGAGTCGTACGTGCACGGCCAGCGGCTGCGGTGCTACGTGGTCTCGGTCGCCCGCGGCCTGCGCGGCCCGCAGATCACCCTGTCCCGCACCCACCCCAACCTGGTCCGCAAGCTGTTCGCGCTGGAGGTGCCGGAGATCGCCGACGGCTCGGTGGAGATCACCGCGGTCGCCCGGGAGGCCGGCCACCGGTCCAAGATCGCCGTCCGGCCGGCCGTCGCCGGGGTGAACGCCAAGGGCGCCTGCATCGGGCCGATGGGGGCCCGGGTGCGCGCGGTGATGAGCGAGCTGAACGGCGAGAAGATCGACATCATCGACTGGGACGAGGACCCGGCGACGTTCGTCGGCAATGCGCTGTCCCCGGCCCGGGCGCTCTCGACGACGGTCATCGACCCGATCGCCAAGGCCGCCCGGGTGATCGTGCCCGACTTCCAGCTGTCGCTGGCCATCGGCAAGGAGGGCCAGAACGCCCGGCTCGCCGCCCGGCTGACCGGGTGGCGCATCGACATCCGCAGCGACGCCGTGCCCGACCGTCCGCAGGCTCCGGCCGGACCCGCCGCGACTCCCCGGTGACCGGGGTCGGACGGAGCGTCGAGAGGCGGTAGACTTCAATGTTGGCTCCACCACCACTGTCGGTGGCCGCTGCAGAAGACGTGATCGACCCCTCCGGGCCGACGCGTACCTGCATCGGTTGCCGGCAGAAGTGCCGAGCCGTCGAATTACTGCGCGTCGTGGCCGTGGCCGGGGTCGTCACCCCGGATCCGCGGCGTCGCCTCCCCGGCCGGGGAGCGTGGCTGCATCCCGATCCGGGGTGCCTCGACATGGCAGAGCGCCGTCGGGCGTTCGGTCGGGCCTTCCGGGTCTCCGAACACCTCGACACCAGCACGGTCCGCCGCCTCCTGCACCCCGAGGACGGTGGACCCGCGGATCGGACCGGCCCGGAACGACGGGACGTGGTCCGATCGGACAAGCCGCCTGGAAACAGAAAGCAGGTCGACCCAACGTGAGCACGCCGTGAAGCAGCAATGAGCAGCACCCGGCACATCGACTAAGAGGACGAGCGCGGCCCGTTGAGCCCGCCCGCCCTCACCCGTGAGGAGAGCAGTGGCAGGCAAGGCCCGTGTACATGAGCTCGCGAAAGAGCTCGGCAAGACCAGCAAAGAGATCATGGCGAAGCTCCAGGATCTCGGCGAATTCGTGAAGTCCCCGTCCTCGACCATCGAAGCCCCGGTGGTGCGCAAGCTTCGCGATGCGTATCCGACCAACCCGCCGGCCAACGGCGGCGCGTCCGGTTCCGGCAACGGCGGCTCGCCCCGCCCGGCCCAGCCCGGTCGCCCCGGCGGCCAGGCCCGACCGGCCGGGCCCCGCCCGACCGCCCC